>NZ_BAAACZ010000005.1:203508-248073 GCF_039521975.1 Alkalibacillus silvisoli
AACCCTGCTTCGTCCGACAATTATTCACGCTTGTCCGACATTAACCCCGCTTCATCCGACAATTACTCTCGCTCATCCGACATTAACCCGCTTCGTCCGACAATTATTCTCACTCGTCCGACATTAACCCCGCTTCGTCCGACAATTATTCACGCTCATCCGACATTAACCCTGCTTCATCCGGCAATTATCCACCCGAAAAAACAACTCTCACTAGAACATTTCCAAAGCAAAAAAGCTGTCGACTGCTATAAATTAACGCTAGCTTTGGACCTTACTAAGTTGAATGACTTAAGCCATACTTTTTTAAAAACAAAAATTAATTCCGTTTGACTTAACAATAACTTAGTTGTAATATGTTATTAATAAAACAAACAAATATAAAGGATGTTTGCAATATGACTAACAACTTATTCTGGAATGCATCAGTTGATGAACTTACAAAAGGCTACACTTACAACCTGGAGCATGATTCATACACATGCCTTGTTTGTGAGAGAACTTTTGAAAATGGGGTCATTTACCCGGTTGATGACACATTATTTGAAGCGAGGAAAGCGGCAGAAAAACACATAACTAACGAGCATGGCTCTATGTTTCAACTTCTTATATCACTTGAGAAGAAATACACTGGCTTAACTGAGCTGCAACAAGAGATATTACAACATTTTAAATCTGGTCAATCTGATAAAGAAATTGCAAAATACATTCAGGCTAACAATACATCAACGATTCGACACCATCGCTTCAAACTCAAGGAAAAAGAAAAGCAAGCGCGAGTCTTTCTAGCGATCATGGAATTACTCGATCAAGAACAAGACGAATCCAATTCATTTATTACGATTCATAAGGGGGCTACTATGGTGGATGAACGTTATGCCATTACACAAGAGGAGAAAAATAAAGTATTAAAAACCTATTTTGACAAAGGGTTAGATCAACCATTAAAACAATTTCCGAGTAAAGAAAAACGAAAAATCATCGTCTTACAGCATATCACGACAAAATTTGACCGCGATCAATCGTACACTGAGCTCGAAATAAACCAAGTATTAAAACCAATTTATCATGATCACGTCACACTACGCCGTTACTTAATTGAGTATGGCTTTATGGAGCGAAGTCGTGATGGGAAAGAGTATAAAGTGAAGTGAAGAGTTCATGTATTTAAAAAAGGTGAATGGACTTTTAAACCGTTCACCTTTCTTACCATACATCAGTTCAACCCCTTCTTCGTTTCCCAAGCAAGTAAAAGATCCCGCCAGCTAATATAAGGATCAAAATCCATCCCCAAACTGGCATACCTTGAGTGTGCTGAACCGTTACTGATTGATTATTTTCAATATGTTCATCAATTTCTTGACTGCCGATCGTAAAAGAATCAGAAAATGATACATCACCTTGTTCATCAATTTTTGCTTCAACGTTCAATGTATAAGTTCCTTCTTCTAACGATTCATAGTCCCAAGAAATCGGGTAGTGAATACTTGATTTTGGCGCCATATTAAACGGCTCAAAAGTTCCGCTAAACAACTCAATTCCCTCTTCGTTTAACACACTATACTTACCAGAAATAAGATCTTGAATTTTGTGTGCATCATTCTGCATACCTATATACACTTCTCCAGTACTTGATAAAAAACCAGCACCGTTAAATGTGAAATTAGACTCAACTTGTTCTGGTAAATTTAACTGAGTTGCAATCGCATAGACGAGATCTGTTTGAATGATAAATCGTGCCTCATCATCTCCTGTCTCTTCAGTATCTTCTCTCTGACTCGGAACAACAAACCTGAGGCCACCTAAAACAGTTTGACCAATCAAATCAGGAACATCAACCTTAATTGGTACCGTTTTACGAGCTAGTGGCTCTATAACAATTTCACCTGGAACATCTATATACAATGACATCTCATAAGCATCTTGTAATAATGATGAATTAAAGCTTTCTAGGTTTTGACCATACATAATCCCTCCATTAGGGTCAGTATACGCATCAGCACCTTCAATAATCACAGTTAGTTCTTCATCACGATTATTAATTAATTCCACATGAACCTCTTGTTGTTCACCAGGTTCAACATTTAAATCAAAATAACCCGTTGTCGATTCAATATGATTGTCTGGATATATTAAATTTATCGAAACTGGTGATGTTTGTTCAGCTGATACAGTCATTGATGCACAAAACAGGAATAAAAATATTAATAAAAAGATATACCTCATAAATTTTTCACCTCACATTAATCCTTCCCAATAAACAAAAAGCCATGTCGTTCAGACACAGCTCAAATGGAAATAAGTATTCATTAAGGACCTGATGTTAATGACACTTCAATTGTTGATGTATAAGTACCAACTTTAACGTCTTTAGGTTGAAGATTTAAATGTAATGCATCTGCATCAAAAGAAATATCATATGTTCCCATTCCACCATTTTCATTAGCTGATAAAATCTTTAACCCACTAGCGTGATCAATTTTACCTGATTGCGTTGTAATGGTGGTTTCATTCGATGCTCCATCATGGGCAGATACAGTCGGTTCACTAATTGACATTGAATTTTCAGGTAGCTTTTGAGCGCCACCTTCTGTTTCAAATTGGGAAGCTTTCACTTTGACATGCCAACCATCACCTGTACCTCTTGAATCCACAACAGCAAAACCACCAAATGTAGTAGAAACATCTTGAATTCCTCCATCAAGTGTAACCGTACCGAAATCACCAGCTTGAGGTGTATCTAACAGCGTTAGCGAACCTCCTTCAATCTCTGTTGAAGTTGAAGCAAGTGATGCTACAGAACCACTCATTATGACACTCGCTGCTACAACCATAACTACTGCCTTCTTAATCATACTCTTCATACAGTCTCCTCCTTTACGTGTTGAAATCATAGGACTAATATTTTTGAGACGATTAAGTTTCATAAAAAATCCCTCCTAACGAATTGGAATCTTTATTGAAACCGAAAACAAATTTGGAGAGAAATTATATCTCTATCATTCTCTTTTAGCTCATTCTAGCAAGCGTCTCCCACTTACTATATTAAGTTTAGTCTATTTTTCTAACAGTTTATATGTAATATTTTTACCAGAAAAAAAGATTCCTTCTATTAAAATAGTGTCACGTTTCTAAAGACTTTTATTTATAACTAACCCAAAAGAAAAAGAGCTACCTACACATTAGGCAGCTCTTTTTTCTTATTGTAATTTGCTATTGACCGCTTGAACGACATCATTGGTTGACATGCCATTACAATTAATAACTGGCGCGTTCGTCGCTTTGTCGCTCATTCCCATCATGTTATTGTCCTGACCTGACACGCAACAACAATCACAATCCGGTACTTGTTCACCCTCTAATTGAATAACATCATGTCCAGCCTGAGCTAGTGCTTGTTGCAGGTCAGACATATTATTTTCTACTGCAATACGAGCCATAATCTCACCTCCGTTTTGACCATTCTTATTCTAAATCGAAAAGTGAGATTTTATTCATTTATTTTCCAACTGCGTTTAAAATCGCCTGTTCCATAACTTCTATGCCAAGTTGAGCAATTAAATCGACCGAAAATCGCTCCTCACCAGTTGCTAAAGCGAAAATCGTATCACCATCATACATCGTATGTGCTGGGGAAATTGTCCGCCCAATTGCATTTTGGGCTACTTGAGCAACCTTTTTCGCTTCAGACTTTGTGAGCTTAGCATTAACGGCTACAGCTCCAATTGTCGTATTTGTCCCAGGAAAACCACCAGCCTCAGCCTGTTTACGCATCATTTTTGTACTGTTTAGAAATTCACCCGTTTCAAGGTTACGTGCACCTGCCACGATTTCACCTGTTTTAGGGTCCGACACATCACCAAAAGCGTTCACTGCAACAATAGCCCCGACAATTAAGCCATTTTCAAGTTCAATTGAAGCACTACCAATCCCACTGTCACTCACCGCTTCAAAGCCTGCAATTTTACCAACTGTTGCTCCACAACCTGCTCCAACAGACCCTTCTTTAACAGCCTTTTCTGTCGCATTTTGGGCGGCTCTATATCCCATTAGCTGATCAGGTCTGACACTAGCATCACCAATAGCTAAATCAAATAAAATCGCACTTGGAACAATTGGCACTTTACAAACGCCAACGTCCAACCCGACTTCTCTCTCTTCTAAGAACTGCATGATGCCACTTGCAGCATCTAAACCATACGCACTCCCACCCGCTAAACTAATCGCATGGACTTGATCGACTAAATTTATCGGATCAAGTAAATCCGTCTCACGCGTACCAGGTGCAGAACCACGCACATCAACACCACATGTCGCCCCATCTTCTGTTAAGATGACTGTGCAACCTGTTTTAGCTGATTCATTTTGCTGATGACCAACCTTAATACCAGGTACATTTGTGATCATTACCGATTCCCCTTTACTAAATGATGGTGTTAATCAATTCTATAACAACAGGTGCTAAAATCAACAAACAACCAAACGATACTAGTACTCGTGTCAACCTCCTAAATAAACGATTTCTCCCTTTACCTTTATACCATCCGGAAAATTGCAAACGATTGCGGTAAAGGACGAAAATTAACGTAAACACACCTATACCAATTAAAGTGTTATTAGCCCCATATAAATCAATGCCAGCCATTTCGTAAAGGCTAGTGATTAGAAAGCCCGCAACAACACCTAAAATTAGGAATATCGCAGCAATACGCAAAACTTCAAGCACAGTCCGCACTAATAAAGTCACTTTAAACCTCCTCAAACTCCTTTACCATTTGTAACGTCTTTAAAGTATATCCTTCAAAATCTTCATCATATTCTTTTATAACGTGGAACCCTTTAGCTTCGTAAAAACGAAGGCCGATTTCATTCTCTTTTTCCACATCAACATATAAACGCTTTAAACCTTGTAATTGATTAAGTCCTGTTTGAAGAAGTTTAGTTCCGGTGCCGTATCCGAGGTGTTCTGGCAGTAAATAGATTGCAACTAAATGAGACTCCCCATGATCATTTACTGGAGTTAAGTTTAAAAAGCCGACAATACCATTTTGATTTTCCGCTACCCAAATACCGCCACGGTCAAGACGGCGCTCCATATTCTCATCACTATACGCTTGTTTTAGAAACGTATCTTGAATTCGCCTCGGAATGATCCTTTCATATGTATAATGCCAACTTTCTTTAGCCACATGTTGTAGAGCTCGAATATCACTTTTCTCAAGTGATCTAATCATCGTTTCCATCTTGACCATCCTCCTTTCTTACCATTATATCACACTAACTAAAAGTTTCGATAATCGTAAAATTACTTTCAATTTTAAGAGGCTCCACAATTCAAGCTTTAGGATTGTTAATGTCATTTACAACAAAGAACACGGCAAATGCCCCTTTACATTTTGAAATGAAACATATTTAAATAAAAAACATAATGACTGCTAAACTGCCTACTGTAACGTAACCAAACCACATAATTTTCCTCTCTTTAGTTAACTCACGACTGTTGATCTTATGAATTAATGAAAGGACAAATACATTCAAAAGAAATAGAAAGTAATAGATTAATAAATACAATAAAACGCGGTGTTCTCCAATCAGTTGAGTTAACTCTAACCACTCTATTAGAATAATTAAACCAATTGAAGACAAAGCAAATACTATAGCCACGAATTTAGCCATCTTCTCCCACAATGGATGAATTAAAAAAGTCTCACTCTTCTTCGTTTGAAAATACATGATTAAACAAAAAGCACCAACAATCACAGCAATATATCCAATTAAAGTTAAAGCATAAAACAAAGCTGTTTGTATCCTAATCATCACTAATTCTTGATTAAATTGCTCTGTATAAAAAGCCAATACTACTAAACCTGCTAGGATGATTAATTGATAGATCGTATAACGCATTAAAAAACCCTTTCTATAAAAACTACTCCAGTAACTCTGCTTCTAAAAGCATGCCATATTCTTCGTTCCACTCTCCGATTCCTTCTTTAGCTTTAGGACTAACAATTGTCGCTGTACCATCATCATGGAACCAAATAACATAATCCAGCTCCTCTCCTGTCTCATTTAACACATGAGTAACAATTACATCTTGAGTTCGGTCCATATTCGGCAGATCATGATCGCCCCATTCAACTTCATCCCAGTAACCTTTATACCGCTCAAGACTACCTTGTGAGATTGTATACTCCTCATCTCCTGTATCCACTTCCATTCTAGTGACCTCTTCATCATTACCCATTGTTGTAATGCCAACAATAACAACGACGGCAATTAAAGAAACTAATGTCCATTTCATTCTCATGCTGCATCCTCTTTCTATAACTTTTTCGGTAATAATTTAGCGTACTGCTTTTAGCGCTTGCTTTGAAAATTGATGACTGATTCAAGTCATGCCATTCTATTCGTTTCGCCCAATCATCCATTTTCTCTAATTTTGAATCATAATACAATCCTTTCTATTTCAGTTCAACATCTAGTTCGAAAGACAAATCTTCGTTAAAGTTTCTAGAGGAAAATGATCAAACTTACGCAAACTGTCAAAATAGCTTCAGGAGGATACATGTCACCAACAACTCATTTCGATCCAAATCTTTTCTATCACAACTTTCACTTTCAAATTAACTCTTCAAAATTATTTTAATATTATGGTAACATATTTTTATACACTAAAATTATTTTTGGAGTGAACGCGTTTTGGGAATAACTTTTACACTCTTAACTGTTTTATATACAGGTGCTGCTGGGTTAATCAGGCACTTCTTTTTTAAAGGTGAGGAACATGAAATTAATAAATCAGATGGTGCCAAAATATTTAGAGTAGGGCTAGGCATAATAATAGTCACAGGGGTTGTATCATTTACTGCGATCGGCATTAGTAACTGGCCTTATACCCTTTATTTGCTTCTTTTTTTGGCCATTGTGTTTTTAGGATTCACCGCATATTTAGAATGGCTTTATTTGAGAAATTCAAACATCTACGCCTTTACTCTTACCACATTAGCCTTAGTCGTGATTAGTATTTACTACTTTTTCTAAACAAAAGTCATTCTAATTATTTTTTTCTAAACATGTATAATCCTCCAATTCTATGCACACCCTACTAAAGGATTATTCCTAAAGGAGGGAAATCATGGAGGTCAGTCGTGCGCAAGAAATTTTTGAATCGCCTACATTAATCGATGTCAGCTACCAAGGCCAACCCGTCTTTATTCAAGACATACACCCAGGTGAAAACAAAGTAACAATCTCACCCTTAACCGACGTCGATGATAAACAAGACATTGAGATTGACCAATTAGTTGAAGAAGAATCTACTCACTAATTAGGAGGTATTTGATGGATCGAAAAAGAGCTAAAGAAATTTCCCAATCCCCTGACATGAAAGACGTGCAATATAACGGCGAGCGTATTTACATACAGCACGTCGATGACCAATCTGGAAAAGCACGCATTTATTCACTGAATGACCCCGCTCAGCAATTTGACGTTGAAGTCGGACAACTGTTTGAAAATGATGACCTAAAGAAATAAAACCAACCTCAAAACGAAAGAGGTTGGGACAAAAGGGTTGAAGTGTGGTGAAAACACGAACGTTTAGTATTTCACCTTAAGTTAACCAGTTACTTTATGGAATCAAAATGCGTAGGCTCCTGCGGGTAGCAAAGGTGAGACCACAGTGCGTAGTACGAGTAGGCTCACCCGCCGCCTGCGGAAAGCGAAGCATTTTGATGGAGCGATGATTAGAAAATTAAAACCCGAACGAATTTAAATTACAATTTCGTTCGGGTTTTGTGTATTAATGCTTAGTATTGTGTCAACCTCTCGTTTTAATTATTGTTCTGACTCAATCAACTCTTGTATAAATTGATACAACTCATTTTGCTCATCAACACGATAAGAACCAGACATGACACCAACTCGTATAAAGTGTTCATCAACTTCAATACGTTTTTGACCAACACGTTGATCTATATTAAGAAAAATTCTGTCCTCAGGAGGAATCGAAACACCACTTCGTAACGTCAAATCATTGAAACCACTTAAGATTCGATTGATCGTTTCTTCATCATCCACAACGACTTCATTAGGATCCCAAGGAACCAAGCCAGAAGGGTTAATCGTAATCTCCTGGACCTCTTCAATTTCTTCATCCTTTAAAACTTCACCTAACGTTGTTGTTTGAACTTGAGTAATCACGGTGAATCCCGCTAAAATCAACACCATCACAAATACAAACGCCACTTTCATTAAACGTCCCGTAACCGCTGTTAAAGCTAAACGGATTGACGTAGAAAAAACCGTCAACACACCAATGAATACCCAATTTGATGCGATGATATCCACCACACTTGTTACACCATATAAGTATAGGTCAAAGATCAGCTGAAACCCTATGTACGTTATGATGGTAAAAAAAGCTGCCGTCCACCACTTAAAGTTATTCGAGGCTAAAATTGAAAACAAAACAGCCAATACTGGAACTAAAATTTCTACAACATTCAAACCCTAAAATCCTCCCACTCCCTACTCTGATTCATGCCACTCAATCAAGTCATGTTCCATCAAGGCATCCACTTGACTTTGATCTTTTATATAATAGTTTTGATTAGCAAAGTATAGGTTCCTGTGCTGGTCAATTTCAATGACATGTCGGTTACCATCACTAAATAACTCAATCGTATGACTCCGACTCGGCCACAATTCTTGCTCTTTAAGTTCGATCCGTTGTAACTTCTCTTCTAATTGACTCAACAACCTCGCTTCATCATGCGTCGCATAAGCCCGGTCATTTCTCTCAAAATCTAAATGGTCTATACTATAATCTTCACCTAACTCCTCAATTAAAATTTCTTTCATTGTTGTATGTTTTGATTGCTCTATAGAGATTAATAAGCCTAGACACAAAACGAAAATCGAAACAAACACAATTGGAACTAATTTATTGTTCCAGATCCGATTCAATGCGAAGTAAGATACAAACGATGCAATCGTAAAAAAGATAATCGATTCGAAGGGATAGAATATTGTTTCACCCATTACGAACTGTTCAAATATAGTATAAACAAAGAAATAGACTAATACCGTTACAACGGGGGCTGACCACCATTTCTTTATAAACAGAGACACTATGACACCTGCTAGTAACACCATTCCATACAATACTAACCGAAACAAAACAATGTCGCTCAAGGAAATCCTCCTCTAACAAACTTACCCTCCATTAACTATGGAACTGTCACGAATTCATAATGTTCTTTTTATAGCTATCTAAAACTTTACACTAAAGTTAGTAAATTGATGAAGTCCTGTGCCATGTCGATCTAATTCATTAATTTTCAAATAGCTTGAAGCCTCACTTACTTCTTTAAGTATATTAGCATTCATCCCTAACTGATTATGGCTACCAAATACTTGAGTAACATTCGGTATATTTGCAATTTTTTCAAGGGAATTAACAAGGTCACTCGGGTTTGTCGTTTTGAAGAATGCATATACAGGCGCCCCTTGATAAAGGAGATCACCAGTAAATAAAAAGCCCGTAAGCTGATCACTAATACAAATATGCCCAGGTGAATGACCAGGTGTATGATAAATGGTTAAGGACCTTCCACCTAAGTCAATAACATCACCATCATGCAATAACTGACTTGGCTTACCTTGAAATGGCTTATATGTACTTGGATCAAAAGATGATGGTGGTTCTTTTGTTAAATCACGTGCTATATCATAGCGGATTTGTTCAATAGGAAGACCTTTAATTCCATTAACTAACCAATCCTCTTCTAACTCATGAACCAACAGATCTTGATAAGAGCCGTGACTTCCAATGTGATCCCAATGAACATGAGTCGTGACAACCTTGATTGGTAAATCTGTTAATTGGTTTGTCACTCTTTTCAAATCATCAATACCTAATCCTGTATCAATTAGTACTGCTTCATTATCACCCAATAGCAAAAATGAATGTACTTTCTCCCAATGCCCATACTCACTTATGGCATAAGTCTTTTTATGAATTGTTTGAACGGTAAACCATGGATCAGTCAATCGCATTTTACCCTCTCCACTTCAAAGAATTGTGAGATTAGAAGTTGGTGAATCAATGTCTTAAAACTTTTCTACCATTCTACAACCATAATTCCAAAAAATCAAAATATTATTTAAGTTCTAAGCGGTTTATTTGTCTAAAGGTAAACCAACTTATAATATTAACATATGTAGGAAAGCTAATAGCAAAATCCATGAGGTGATACTATGTCAAAGAATGTGTGGATGTTTATCTTAATTTTAGCAACGGCGATCATGGCTGTTATGAACCGAATATACGGCCACCCTGTCACCTTCTTCATCGCGCTAACTCTCGTCCTTTTAGCGCTTACGATTATTTTGGTGGGTTCATTTCGCCGTCAAAAAAAGGAAGAGTAAAGAGGATTCACTAAGTGGCGAGGGCTTAGAGAAAAGAAACGACATGTGCTTTAAAAAAGTGTTGAAGGAAAATCGAGTATGAATTCAAACAAGCTCCCATTAATCCCTCTCCATTTTCCGATCAAAGAATATTTCTCGAGTCGATGAATCATCTCGATTTTCCATTTGTATTTCTTGAACTAATAGCAGTCCATCTTCTTCTAAGTGTACCTCTAGGCTCCCAGTATTCCCAAATTCATCAGAACCATAGTCAAAAAAACCGTAACCATTACTAAGCTCATCCATTTCTCCGAATAAGGTTTGAAGTAGTCGACCGTGCTCCCCGACTTCATCATAATGAATAACAAACTCACCATCCTCTTCTTTAATTTGTAAGATTTCATACGGACGTTCTTCGCCTTCATAAGTCACCCAAGCACCTAGGTACTCCTCTACATCCATTGGGTTTCCATTTTGAAAATCAACTAACACATCATCAAGGTTATCCGGCGTGTCAACCGTTTCTGTTTCATCTTGTTCACTTTGACAAGCTGATAAGACTAATATTGTTATAAATAGAATTATAATTTTTTTCATGTTGTTATTTCCCTTCCTTCATCAATCAACTATCTACATTATAAACCATTTTGCAACATTTCTGAGACTATTCATTAAAATTTCACCAGCTAACTAGACCATTTTAATTAAAAAACAGCTATTAAAAGCGTAAAATAGAACTAGAAGAACGAAAGGACGTATCTTATGTCACTACTTAGAACACTCATAAAACGCCAAAAATTGTTGCTTATTTGCTTAGTTAGCTTTTTATTAGCTTTTGCAATCATCATTCAAGCTTATTTAATTGTATCAATTATTGAGGATATCTTCCTTAATGATGCTAGCTTTAATGCGATCATTTCAAGCTTGATTCTTTTATTCGTTATTATTTCATTAAGAACATTATTGAATTATATAAATGGGGCAATTGGCATTCAGATGGCCAGTCAAGCTAAGTCAAAGCTTCGAATCCGTATTTTAAACCATTTTACAAAACAGCCAATCGACTTAGCGTCACAGGGCCGCTCAGGTGAGAAAGTCTCAACTTTACTGAATGTCGTTGAACAAACTGACAGTTACTTTAGTCAGTATTTACCGAAAATGATTCAAGCTGCTATTGTACCCATTGCGATTCTCATTGTCATCTTTACGCAAAATTGGCTGTCTGGTGTCATCATTTTAATAACCGCACCATTTATCCCTATATTTATGGCGATTATCGGGATGAAAACGAAAGACAAATCTGAGGAACAGTTAAATGAGCTGTCATCTTTTTCTGGGCAATTTTTAGATTCTCTTAAAGGCTTAACGACACTTAAATTGTTTGGCCAGTCTGACAATGAAAAAAGTAAGATCGAAACAAGAAGCATTGACTTTCGCCAAGCAACACTTAGTGTATTGGTCGTTGCGTTTACATCTGCATTTATGATGGAGCTTATTTCGATGTTAAGCATGGGCTTGATTGCGCTTGAACTAGCATTAGGATTAATCATTTTTGATTCGATTACTTTTCAGACAGCGTTTTTCGTTTTATTATTAGCACCTGAATTTTATATTGCTTTAAAAGATTTAAGTAGTGCCTTTCATAGTGGGCGAGAAAGCATAACAGCTGGAAAGAAGATTGATGAACAATTAAATGAAAAAGTTGAAGATTTAACCTGGGGAGAGAGTCCACTTCAATCAGCCCCGCCTCGTCTTGAACTTCAACATATAAGCTTTAGTTATAAAGATCAAGTGACCTTAAAGGAGATTACAACGACAATTGAAGCCAAGCAACAAGTCGCAATCGTTGGTAATAGTGGATCAGGTAAATCAACATTGTTAAACGTCATTGCAAGGCTTCTACCCACACAAAAAGGACAGATTAATGTTAATGGCACAGCGCAATCAGAATTAAATGAGGCAGATTGGTTTAATGAACTTTCTTACATTTCACAGCACCCTTATATTTTCACCGGTTCTATTTATGACAATATCGCCTTAAGTAACCCTTCTGCTTCAAGTGAAGAGGTCATAAAGGCTTCTGAAAAAGCTGGATTAAAAGAACTTATTCAATCATTAGATGAGGGGATTCATACTGATGTCGGTGAAGGTGGACGTGGGCTTTCTGGCGGTGAGAAACAACGACTCGCCTTAGCGCGTGCCTTTTTAAAGCAGCCATCACTCATTTTATTCGATGAGCCAACGACCGGACTTGATTTAAAAACAGAACGAATTTTAAATGATTCAATTGACAAACTAGCACAGCAGGCAACCGTCATCACAGTGGCACATCGCATGCACACAATTAAGAAATCAGATCAAATCTTAGTGCTTGAAGAAGGGGAATTGATTGGATCAGGTACTCACCAAGAACTAAGAAATGAAAACCTGACATACAGAGCGTTAATTGGAGAGTCAACTGGAGGTGAGAAGACATGATTGGGCTATCTATTGTTATGAAACAGCTGATGCAAGAAAAGCGCGATGTCTTACTATCTATTTTCTTTGGATTTATTGCTGGCATTGCAGCAGTTGGGCTTTTCACCGCTAGTGGTTATTTAATTTCACAAGCTGCATTAGGCGTACCCATCTATGCCTTAACTGTTGTGATTGCCATAGTGAAGTTGTTAGGCTTTACGAGAGCTTTGGCACGCTATAGTGAACGTTACTTTTCCCACAGAGCAACTTTTACAATGATGAGTCACGTTCGTGTCCAATTTTTTGAAAAGCTACAACACTTATCACCTGCTAGGATTCAACGATTTCGCTCAGGTGATTTATTATCGCGTGCTGTTTCAAATGTTGATTCCTTACAAAACTTTTTCTTAAGAATCTTTTATCCGCCAATTGTACTTATGCTTATTTTCTTAAGTACGATTTTATTCACTTTATATTTCTCAATCTGGATTGCGATCCTTTTAGTCCTTGGTCTTCTATTATCAACAATTGTATTGCCGGTACTGTTCGCTAAGCTTGCCCAAACAAACGAACAAAGTGTCCACGAACACGAAAGCCAATTATCATCACAAGCAACAGAGCTTTTATTCGGCTTTCAAGACTTGAAGATTCATCAACAACTCAATCAAAAGCTTGATGAGTTTAAAGAGTCAAACGAAGATTACATCGACACACAAGCAAAAGACCGTAAACACGAGCTTATCAATCAAGTATTTGACGGCTGGGTCGGATTATTGATGGCTTGGGCCGTATTAGCTGTTGGGGGATGGTTGATTGCAAATGGTCAAATGGAAGGTGTTTGGCTAGCCATGTTCATGCTCTTAACGCTAACAGTCTTTGAAAACACCGCACCCATGGCAGCATTTCCACAACATTTTAATGAAAATAAACAAGCAGCAAACCGTGTGTTCTTTAAACAAGATCAAACTACAAAACCTTCCCAACCGTTAGGAGATGCTGGAGCTATGGAGGTGTCTTTTTGGAATGTTCACTTCACATACCCAGAAGAACAATTAGAAACACTCCATGACATTAATTTATCAATTCCAGCTAGCCAAAAAACTGCCATTGTCGGAGCGAGCGGGTCTGGTAAGTCAACATTACTACAATTAATTTTAAAATTAGAAGAACCTAATGATGGGCAGCTATTTATTAATAGTGGACGAATTTCTGAAGTTGAGCCTGAAAGCCTGTGGAAACAGACGAACACGATCCTTCAAGATCAGCACTTTTTCGCCGGAACCATTCGAGATAATCTGTTATCTGATGCCAATGACGAACAATTGACTTACGCATTAAAACGAGCACGATTGGAGCAATTCTCTCTGAATGATGCCGTCTATGAACAAGGCGATAACTTATCAGGCGGTGAAAAACAACGACTCGCAATCGCAAGAACATTTTTACGCGATGCGAATCTATGGCTATTAGATGAAGCAACATCTTCATTAGACCATATCACGGCAAAAGAAGTGATGAATGAAATATTCAAAGACGCTTCTAACGACACTCTAATACTCGTTAGCCACAACTTACAAGGACTTGAGCAGATGGATCAAATCATCGTGATGGACAGCGGCGAAGTAGTTGAAGAAGGAACGTTTGATGAGCTGATGGAACAAAAGAGCTTCTTTTACCAGTTAAAACAAATTGAAAACGATACCCTGTAGCTTCAAGGTGCGAGTTATTGCCGGGCGGAGTGGGGTTAGTGCCGGACGAAGCGGAGTTAATGCCAGTTGAGATGCGACTATAACCAGACAAGCCCCCCATTCATTAGCATAAGCTGAAAAGGAACTTGGATTAATCCAAGTTCCTTCCTATTTTCACCTAAAGCTTAGCGTCACCTCTCATTCGTAAAAGAATACAGGTCATGAACGCGCTTGAATCCTATTCTTTCATATAGTTTAATCGCTTTTTCATTACCAGAATTAACGCATAGGTCAATTGAGCTGATCGTTTCAAATGTAAATAACCATTTTAAAGCAGCTGTTAATAAAAACTCCCCATAACCTTTACCTCGCTCTGATTCTTTTACAGCAAAAAATTCTATACTACCCTCCTCAAACTCTGGTTCTGCTTCAACGTAAACATACCCTGCAAAACCTTGTTCATTTGTTATAATCAAAACTTTTCGAGTCCCATTTAAGCGGTTCAAAATTCGTTGTCCACTATAATATGCCTTGGGAAATACTTCGTCATGCAACGTTTTCATCTCGTCATAATCATTCTCAGTTAGCTCAACTAATTCTTGTTCACTGAGTTCAGATTGATTATGTTTTTCAAATGCTAAAACAATTTCTTTACTTTGTTTACTAAATCCAACGTTTTCAGCTAACTTCTGTGCCTTAAGATTACGTTTATTAGGAAACTTGTGTAAAGACTCTATTTCATTAGGAAGTAAACCAACCATCTGCTCCCATAAATCAATCGCTATTTCCCAATAACCCTCTTTAATAAACGGCCCCCATATTTCTGCACTACGATCTTCAAGGTCATAATCAAAGCCAAGCACGCCAACTAATTGATCTTTCACATGAGCTACAATGAAACTATTAGTATAATCAATATCTTCAATATCATCAATCATAGACTTTTTGATTTCTTCGTGATCCTTACCACAAAAACCGATATGTGACTCTTCCATGTTATTTAACATTGCTATGAACTTAGATACGTTATCAATTTCTTCCTCACTCATATTTTTAAACTTAACCATCACTGTTTCTCCCTCATCATGGTTTGCCCAATTTCTATATTAGAAATTTGCTATATCAACGCTTCAATCAATTCGGGCTCATCTTTTGAACAACACATCTCCTACACTCCATTCAACTTAAATGGGTAATCTGGTCAACAATCCAGCTAACAATGCCCCTCGTTTTGGCAGTTCACTAATAATAATATGTTCATGCTTAGCATGTAATCCATCGCCAATTGCACCTAAACCATCTAACGTTGGAATTCCCATAGCTGATGTAAAGTTTCCATCACTAACACCACCTGCTAATGTTTCACCTAATTCGACCCCAAGATCACCCGCAACATCCCTTGCGACTTCATATATCGTCACTGTCTCATCAGTTCTTTCCATTGGGTAGCGTTCAATACCACCTTCGACAATCAATTTAGTCTCCTTTAACATAGGCTTAAAGGCTTGAATCGCTTGATCGATTCGGTGGGCTTCTTCCTTTTTCGAAAAGCGACAATCAACTTCAATGACCGCTTCATCAGCAGTCACATTCCGCTTACTTCCACCCTGAATGACACCGACATTAATCGACGTGCCATTGTCTAAATCAGCTAAAGCCTGAAGCTTTACAATTTGGTGAGCTAGTTCATTAATCGCATTTGCCTCTGGTTTTGGTTCATTGCCTGCATGTGATGAGGTTCCGGTTGTTTTAATATCATAGGTCGCATCCCCTTTTCGTGCAGTTTTAATCAAGCCTTCATACCCTGTAGGTGGCTCAACAACTAGAACGGTATCAGCACCCTTTACCTCATCTTTAATAAAATGTTGGCCAGTTGGACTTTTAATCTCTTCATCTGCCGTGATTAAAAATTTTATCTTATAATCTAACTCAACATCTTCCTCCTGCAATGCTTTAATCGCCCACATACTTTGAACGATACACGCTTTCATATCGACTGTCCCCGGACCATATGCTTTGTCACCTTCTATGTAAAAAGAAAGGTCTCCTTCATCCCAAACTGTGTCATAATGTGCTAACATAACAACTGTTTTCTCACCACGTCCGATTTCAAACTTTAAATGCTTCCCCGTCTCCTCTTGTTCAAACGCATCACCATAAACACCTAAACGCTCATAAAAAAGCTGTAATATCGCATCTGCACAATGATCTGACAAATCCTTTCGTTTAGATGGCGATTCATACTCAACAATTAATTGTATATCCTTTAATATTTGATCTTGGTTGCTTGTTAAATAATTTTTGAAGTTCACTAAACTCTCCTCCTTCTCTTATTTAGTTTAACAAAATTCAAAAAATAAAAAATAGTCACAAATTAAAAAAACTCGATTCCTAAAATTGAAATCGAGTCAAGATGATCTATTAACTTTTAATTTGGGACAATAAGGACAAGGGGTACCACCAGAATCTGGAGTCTTTAAATACAGGCAACAGGTTTGTCTTTCAAATTGGTTCAATAAATCGTCAATCTGTTGATCGCCAACGAACTGTTTAAACGGAGAGTATCCTTCAATACCCCGCCAAACTTCATGGCTTAATAATAGGTCTAAATCATGTCTTGCCTTCTTTTCATCTAAAGGATTTGATAATAGCTTGTTAGAATACATCCAAACAATGTAACTCCATATATTTTCCCATAATATTCTCCGGGAAATATCTGTTTTTTCATGGAGTAGCTGCACCATCTGAAATCCGTTATTGTATAACATATGCTGTAACGTCACCTCAGCATTAAATGACAACTCCCATTGATCTTCAGTCAAATTAAATGTGGGTAACCACCGGCCATTTTGGTATTGATCATAAACATTTATCTCTGTCATTAAGCCTGTCCAATATAAACGATATTTGCTATACATAAATAATTGCGCCGTTAATAAAAATGCATAACGACGCATCCACATGGAAGCAAGCACCTTATCATTAGGTGCTATAATCCGTTTATGAAGCCTGGAAAATAATAAGTCACTATTTTCAAATAGATAATTAGGCATGAGTTTTGAATAATGCTTATTTGTAACAACCCGAAATGATTTAAGCTCTTCTAATTGTGTATGATTTATTTTCATGTAAGATAAACACCTTTGATGGGATATTAGTGATCATTAGCCACATTTACATTATTGAAAAGACAACGCCCTTTACCATGTGGAATGCATAGTGGAGTACCAAATAACGGGTCTTTAGCTACTTGACACTGCATTTGGAATACATGATGTACATTCTCACAGGTAATGACTTCCTCAGGTTTTCCTTCTATAAATACTTTTCCGTCTTTAATTGCAATTAAATGATTAGCGTACCTGCAGGCTAAGTTCAAATCATGTAATACCATAATGATAGTGCGACCTTCTTCTTGATTTAAATCAAATAGTAAATCTAATATATCAATTTGATGAGTCAGGTCTAAATACGTTGTAGGTTCATCAAGCAGAATCACATCTGTATCCTGTGCTAAAGTCATCGCAATCCACGCTCTTTGACGCTGTCCACCTGATAATTCATCTACACTGCTGTCTTTTAAGTCTTGTAGCTTTGTTTTGTTTAATGATTCTTCCACGATTCGTTCATCTTCATCTGTCCATTTTTTAAAGAAAGACTGATGTGGATAGCGCCCTTGTTTAACTAATTGATGCACCGTTAAGCCCTCTGGAGCTGTTACAGATTGTGGTAATAATGCTAAGCTCTGAGCGACTTGTTTAGATGGCGTTTTAGCTATGTCTTCACCATTTAACAGAACTGCCCCAGTAGATGGCTTTAATAGTCGAGCCATCGATTTTAGAAGTGTCGATTTACCACACCCATTAGCCCCGACTAATACCGAAATTTCACCTTTAGGGACTTCTAAATTAAGATCATTGATTATAATTTTTTCATCATACCCTAAAGTTAATGACTCTGCTTGTATTTGATGGTCTGTCAATGTAACCCACACCTTTATATAAATAAGTAATCATCATTGATAATCATTCTCAAATAAAGGGTAACTTAATATTAACTATATGTCAATTTAACTTGTTTAATTAAAAACCCTTGCACAAATATTAAAAAAGGTATACTATAAAAATGCATTAATTGATAATGATTATCACTCACAATTATAGGAGGCTTTTACATATGTCAAAATATAAATTAATTGCAGTTCTTATGATCACGTTCACGATGATCCTAGCTGCTTGCAATACCGATGATGAATCACCTGACGAAAATGAAGATTCATCAGATTCTATTACGATTTCTGGTGATTTAGAAGATGTAGAACTAGACGAAGAAGCTGAAACTGTCGTGGCATTAGAATGGACTTATGCTGAAGATTTAATAGCAGTCGACCATGAACCAGCAGGTGTCGCTGATATAGATGGTTTTCACCAATTTGTGAACATCGGTGAAACATTAAGTGATGATGTGATTGATGTTGGTACACGTCAAGAGCCAAACTTAGAGACTATCGCATCATTGGACCCTGATTTAATTATTGGTATTACTTTTAGACACGAGGGGATTCGTGATCAATTAGAAGCCATTGCACCAACAGTCTTCTTTAATCCATATCCAGAAGAAGATGAATACGACCAATATGAAGAAATGGAAGACACATTTAGACAAATCGCAAAAGCAGTTGGTAAAGAAGAAGATGCTTTAGCTGTGATTGACAGTCTTAATGATAAATATTCAGAGGCTGAAGAAGCGATTAATGACGCTGCTTTAGATACTAATGAAACGATTCTGACTTATGGTTGGAGTGCCGATCAAGCTCCTATTTTCCGATTGTTCACGCCTAACTCAATGGCTTCAATCATTATGGAGAAAGTCGGATTAACTAATCCATATGAACCAGATTCCTTTGAAGCTTATGGTTATAGTGAGGTAAACGTTGAAGCGTTCACTAATTATGAAGATGCTAATTACTTATATATCGTAGAAAATGACGATGATTTATATGAAGGTGAATTAGCTAATCATAGTGTTTGGAACGGCTTAAACTTTGTTGAAGAGGGTCGTACTTATCAAATGGAAAGTGACACTTGGTTATTTGGAGGTCCTCTATCAGCGGAAGTGCTAGTCGAACAAATTACTGAAAGCATGATGTCAGAGTAAATGTCTATTTGGAGCCCAAAGTCCCTCATTTCATTAATGACGGGACTTTTCCTGTTATTGATCATTAGCTTGGTTCATTTATCGCAAGGCCAAGCTGGATTAACATTCACACAAATTATAACTGACGTGTGGCATCCTGGACGTGTTCAAGATATCGTTTTAGACCTGCGTTTACCGCGATTAGTGATCGGGATTTTAGCAGGTGGTGCCTTAGCTGTTTCAGGTTTATTATTTCAAACATTAACAAACAACCCCTTAGCTTCAGCTAGCACTTTAGGAATTAACTCTGGTGCTTTCTTTGCCGTTGTATTAGCGGCTGTATTTTTCCCAGTGTGGCTTAATCAATTTTCTTTCTTAGTCGCATTAATTGGTGCGGTTTTAACAACATTATTCGTCTTAGCACTAGCCGGTAAAGAGTTAAACCCAGTAAGAGTAGCTTTGACTGGCATGATTATGACATTACTCTTCTCATCACTTACTGCCGCTTTACAGCTGTTATTCGAAAATGAAACAAGCGGTTTATTTCTGTGGGGTTCAGGAACTTTAATTCAAATGGATTGGTCTAACACTCAATTCGCCGCTCCACTCATTATGATCGCCATTATCATAGCTTTACTGTTAGGACGATCATTAGACATATTAGCCTTAGGTGAAGACATGGCTCGTTCTTTAGGTCAATCGGTTGGAAGAGTGAAATTCATCTCCTGGCTTTCAGGCATTACCTTAGCATCAGTCGTTGTCAGTGTAGTTGGTGTGATTGGGTTTGTTGGACTAATTGCACCTCATATCGTTCGCTTATTAGGCATTAAAGGTCATCGTCCATTAATTGTCCATTCATTTATGTGGGGGAGTGTCATTCTAATTATTGCTGATACCATCGCTCGGTGGATCCAACCAGGGCAAGAGATCCCTGTTGGTGCCATGACAGCATTAGTTGGTGGTCCGTGGTTAATGTTTTTAGCCTATAAAACGGCTAAAAACCAAAAACGCGGTGAAAAAACATTAGGCGGAACCAAAAACCCGGTATCAGGTAAAGTCATATATCCAATTCTCGCAGTCATTAGTATGCTCATAATTTATGTATCATTATCTTACGGAGGCGTAGAATGGGCTTCAATTCAAGAATGGTTTGAACCGATTATTCAAAGTTTCCGTTTTCCACGCGTATTATTAGCGTTTGTTATAGGGATGATGCTTGCTATAAGTGGTTTAATCCTGCAAGGTGTACTTCGTAATCCACTTGCTGATTCAAGTATTTTAGGCATTACATCACTCGGTGGAGCTGGAGCAATGATCTTCTTAATTGCCTTCCCTAGTCTATCAATCGTGTGGATGCCAGTAGGTGCATTATTAGGTGCATTTTTAGCGCTAATAGTTATTCTTTTATCAGCCTGGCGCAATGGTTTACAACCTATTTTAGTCGCCTTAATGGGAATCTCACTATCAGCATTTGGCTCAGCCATTATCCAAATATTAATAGTAAAAGCAGACCTCGTTGTAGCTTCTGCTCTTGTATGGCTTTCTGGAAGTACGTATGCCAAGACATGGACTGAATTTCAGTTAGTATTAGTACTGTTCATTCTCTTGCTTCCTCTAGCAATTTATTTAACGCGATCACTTGATGCTATTGCTTTTGGCGATGAGCTCGCAACTAACCATGGAATTAATGTTTCAAAAACGCGTTTAATCGCACTCGTAACAAGCGTAGTCTTTAGTGCAATTGCTGTTTCATTTGTTGGTACGATAGGTTTTATCGGCTTATTAGCTCCTCACATGGCTAGAAGGATAGTAGGGTTTAATCACTTACCATTATTAATAACTAGTTCATTATTAGGTGGCATTTTACTCGTAGCAGCTGACTTTGTCGGACGAACCATATTAGCACCGAATGAAATTCCATCAGGTCTTGTCGTTGCTTTAATAGGTGCACCTTACCTCTTATATTTATTAAGAAAGTCATAATGGAACCCCTAGCGTAATGGCTAGGGGTTTTCATTATGATACTAATTTCAAGCCAGTCACTCCAATTACAATTAGAGCTAAGCTAATCATACGATTAATGTGGCGCGATTCGCCAAAGAAGATCATGTTAATAATAACGGCTCCTGCTGTTCCTAACCCGATCCAAACCGCGTAAGCTACACTTAATTGTAAATAAGCCATGGAACTATATAAGAAAAAGAATGAAAATCCAAATCCACCTGCAAAAACTAATAAATTGCGCTTGTTTTTAACTTGACTAAACATCTTCAAGCCTACAACTCCTATTACTTCACAAATCGCTGCAATTAAAATTAAGATCCAACCCATTATGCTTCTACCTCACTTTCTGCTTGGTTATCAGCTAATTTCAAGCCAATTACCCCGATAACTAAGATTCCAATAAATAACACTTTCGCAAAGTCAATCACACCAGCAAACAAGTAATAATCCATTAAAACAGTACCAATTGAACCAGCTGCGGCGAAAATGGCATACACAGTTCCAGTCGGTAACCCTTCACAAGCTTTTGATAAAAACCAGAAGTCAATAACAATAACTGTCGCAACAATTCCCCAATGCCACCAAGTAGATGCAGTTGTCATACCAAACACCCATAACAGTTCAAAAACACAAGTTAACACGACATAAACCCAATGTTTATTCATAATTAAACTCCTCTCTTTCTGCTGACTGAATTTCAGTCATTTTTCAAAATAAAAAAATAGCTATAGTAAATCTATTCAATTGTCACATAGTCTTGTTACACAACAACCCGGAGTTCCACCTAGGTGATAGAATCTCTTTTCAAGTATTGGAACTCCATTTGTCATGATTAGACTATTTTTTAAGCGCTTGGTATAAAAATTTGGACAATGCTTCTTTTTGGTCGCGTTCTTCTTGTTCCTGATATTCATCATATAAAAATACTTGCTCTGCTGTCATCTCCATAGTTCCAACGGTCAGTTTAGCTAAACGGTAACTGTCGGTATTTTGACGGATTGAACCATTTGATTGATTCTGATCAATAATCTCTTCAACTTTTTGATAAAGTGATGCGTATATATTTTCCCATTGGTCAAGTTGATCACTTGTAGACAAACCTGCATACGTTAGTACCGTTAAATCACGGAATTCCTTCGATACTTGGAAGGCAGCCTCAATTAATTGATTCACTTGTTCTAATAACGGAGCATTTAACTTCACTCTCTCATCAATCGCCTCGACCCATTGTTCAATCATTTTCTCAGCTATGGCTGGCATAACAGCTAGCTTGGATGGAAAATATAAATAGAAAGTCCCTTGAGCGATACCCGCCTGTTTAACAATGTTAGAGATTTTGGTTTTTTCAATTCCTTGTTCTTTAAACACGTCAATTGAAGCTTGAATGATTTTCTCTCGTTTATCCATAGCTTATTACTCCTTTTTAACCCAAAAGTGACTGACTATCATTCATCGTATCTCTTACTTTTGACTTTGTCAACTGACACATTAAATTAATTCGATCTGTTATAAACATTATTAAACCACTACCCAGGTCACTAAAGTGATACCAGTTTATTTTACAAAAGGCTATTAGGGACACTCGTGAAACGAACGATAAGTTGTAGAAAAAAGTAGTGATTAATTAAACCACTTCTATTATAATAATGATAGAGGTGATCGAAGTGGATAAGCAATTGCTTGATTTACTTACAGAAATAAACCATGAATTAAAAAGTGTGAAATCAGATGTTAATTCCTTTAAATCAGAAATCAAAACAGATATTCACTCCAACAATTCCGATATGAAAAATGTAAAAACAGAAATGCACCATCGTTTTGATTCTATTGAAGCAAAATTAGAAGATATTGGTGAAAAGTTTGAATTGACTAATGAATTAGGGATTAATGAAATGGAATTTATTCTTGATAAGGTTAATAAAATGGAAAAAGATATTTACATTTTGAAAAACAGGAATAGTAACTAAGAACGAGTGCGAAATTAACAAGCGGGCGCAAATTTGATTTAAATTTGCGCCCGCTTTTTTCACTTTAGATAAAGATGTGGTCATGTCCAATCAGCACAAAAAGAGCTAGTTTATTCAAGCTCCTTTTGCGATTCATACTCCAAGTTAAACCTCTCTCTAATAAGTGAGACAATCCAACTTACAATTTATTCTTCATCAAATTGTGTGCCTCTGGATGCTGCCCAAAAAGCAAGGCCAATTGATGCAATTAATACGATAAACGGTGCGTAATAGATTAGAAATTCAGTCATGTTCAATCACCCCGTTATTATTTTTTTCCTAATACGTACTTGTCATCAAATAAGAACAAGCGCATTAATAAATATAGTGATGGAATTAACAATAATAATCCTGCAACAAACGCGACAATTAACGCGATTGCCATTGACTCATTCGTTGCCCCATCATGAACCGTTAAATGTGGGTACAACAAGTACGGATATTTTGAAATACCGTAGGCATAAAAGGCAAAGGCGAATTGGCCAATCAATAATACAAATGCCAGACCATAGTTTTTCTTCTTCCAAATGAACCATACACTTATAATAAAGAACACTAGTGAGATTGCGAACATCCACCACAAATTCATTATTGACTCAAAATGTTCTGGGTTATGAGAACGTAATTCATAAATGATCCCACTTGCCGTTACAATTGTTGGAAGCGCCCAAATAAGCGCATATCGACGTAACACTTTTGTCGCTTCTACGTCTTTAGCACGGTTTGCATACCATGTTAAGAACACTGCTGAAATATACAACACTGCAGCTATACTTAAGACGACAATACTCCATGTAAGTGGACTTGAGAACAATGCCCAATAATCTAAGAAAGGACCATCATCTGTTATTTCAACAAATCCACCTTCAGAAATCGTTAAAACAACAGATAAGGATGCAGGTAAAATCAGACCTGTTGCACCATACATGAACGCATAGCCACGGTGTCCTTTATTCCCATACGTCTCAAAGGCATAGTATGAACCGCGAATCGCCAGTAATATAATCGAAATACTGACTGGAATGAGCAAGATACTGCCATAATAATAAGCCGTAGATGGGAAAAATCCAATGATCCCAACGAAGAAAAACACTAAGAACACATTTGTCACTTCCCAGACTGGTGACAAATACCTTTGAATTACTTTCGTTAAAATATGCTGTTTACCTGTAATTAAACTATATGCATTAAAGAACCCAGCACCAAAGTCTACAGACGCCACAATCACATATCCAAACAAGAACGTCCACAATACAATCATACCTATTAACTCATAACTCATGAACGATCACCACCTTGTTCACCCAATTCCTCTTCAACCGGATGATTTTGGAATACTTTTCTTAATACAACGATTACACCGATTCCTAAAATCAAGTACACTCCACCGAAAAGGAAGAACATATGGCCGACATATTCACTTTGAGTCGCAGCCTCATCAACCGTCATAACACCACGTAAGATCCAAGGCTGACGACCGAATTCTGTCATCCACCAGCCTGATTGAATCGCAAGCATTGACAATGGACCACCTATGACAATTAACCAACGGAATCCATTTGACTTAACTATATTCCACCCTCGACGCATCGCAAACCAATAAGCAAATGACAAGGCGATCATAAACATACCGATCGTAATCATCGTGTCGAACAAGTAGTGAACGAACATTGGTGGATGCTCTTCTTCAGGGAATTCATTTAACCCAATTACTTCTGCACTTGGATCATTGTAGGCTAAAATACTGAGTGCATAAGGAATCTCTATACCGTAATGCACTTCATTTTCATCATCTAAAACACCCCATAAAATGAGTGGCGCCTCAGATTCTGTTTCAAAATGCCATTCAGCCGCTGCCAGTTTTTCTGGCTGATGCTCTGCGAGGTATTTACCTGCAAAGTCACCTACAACCGCCGTTGCTACGGCAAATATTAATCCTATCTTCATCGTTAAATGAAGCGCCTTCTTATGATAAACATGGTTTGAACCACGAATTAAGCGATACGCTGCAATCGCTGCTAAAATGAACGCAGAAGCCATAAAAGCAGTAGAAATAACGTGCGCGACCTTAGTCGGTGTCGCTGCATTAAACATCGCTTCAATTGGGTTAACCCCTGTCATTTGACCATTAACAATATCAAATCCAGTAGGCGCATTCATAAATCCATTTACTGTCGTAATGAAAAATGCAGACATAGCCGCACCAACTGCTACAGGAACTAACAACAATAAGTGCTTACGCTGATTTTCAAAACGATCCCATGTATATAAATAAATACCTAGAAATATAGCTTCAAAGAAAAACGCGAAAACTTCCATAAATAACGGAAGTGCAATAACATGCCCAGCTAGCTCCATAAAGTTCGGCCAAAGTAAAGCAAGCTGCAGGCCAATAGCAGTACCTGTCACAACACCTACTGCTACTAATACAACAAACCCACGTGCCCAACGGCGTGCCATCATAATATAATGTAGATCATTTTTCTTTATTCCAACCCATTGTGCAATCATAATCATGAGTGGCACACCAACGCCTAACGTTGCAAAAATCACGTGGAACGTGAGCGTCAGAAGCGTCAGCATTCGACTAGAAAATACCGGATCTTCAAATAACAGCATCCCGATCCCCTCCTTCAGGGCTGTAACAATAAATCTTACAATATCATTGTACCCTATAAACCGAGCCCTAAAGCGTCAAATTCTTGATGGATTTTTGGCTAGAGTGTGATGATTTTGTGAATAATTTCACATATTGATCTAATCTGTGACAAAGCACTAATTACAGGCTACTAATCCTTCTGAGAGGAGATTTCTTACTTACACGAAAATATTGATCCTCTATTCACTCTACTAAGATTATCTGAAAAACAGAAAATAAATAACACCGCCTAAGAAAAAGAACGGTACAACGACAATTAAATGATTCTTAAACGCGTTCCAAAAAGATTTGAATCCCTTGCCTCCATCTTGATTAGTTGCTAGTTCAGACGATAGCCAAATAATAAAACCTACTATGAAAATGATTGCTATAATCCATGTTGTCATAGTGAACCTCCCTCAACTTCATTCTATTATTCTAAAATAACCATATACTACTTCTTCATATCTAATCCAAATCCCTTCTTCTTGAGTCAGGTAATAAATGCACCTCCTCCCCATGACATTTCAACCTTTTCAGATTATAATAGACATATAGAATAATCGTAGGGGGAGTAAGTTATGAGTGAAGCGAGTTTTGCAACAGCGATCAACTGCATGGATGGACGTGTACAAGAGCCCGTTACGAACTGGTTAAGAGACAATTTCCAAGTGCAATATGTTGATAAAATAAATGAAGCCGGACCTAACAAAGTCCTTTTAGAAGGAGATGCACAAACACTAGCATCTATTAAAAATCGAATTGGAATTTCCCATAACGGCCATGGCTCTAAAATCATTGCCATTGCAGGACATCACGATTGCGCTGGCAACCCGATTGAAAAACAAGAAAAAGTTGAGCAAATTAAAAAGAGTGTTGAGCTTGTTCGTGGCTTTGGCTTTGATATGGAAGTAGTCGGCCTTTATGTCAACGATCAGTGGGAAGTCGAACAAGTTACAGACATTCTTGACAGTTCATTAACCCAATAAGTACATCCTTACTAAAAAAGCTCCCGAATGCAACCTGCACCCGGGAGCTTTAAGTTTATCTAATTGACTTCTCTCATCTGTTTAACAAGCTGATGTCCAAACACTGCTGCACCAGTTACAAGAATGGCTTGAATAAGTGTTTGTAATGAAAGGCCCATCATGATTGTTGAGAACATAATACTAATGGCTAGCAACGCAAATGGGATAAAACGATTCGGCATGATTGAGGAGGTTTTAATCATTTTACCTAGAATCATTAATACTGGAATTAAAATTAACGCATCATCCATTATATAATTCAGTAATTCCATAACTCTCACTCCTTTCATTTAGAGAGTTCTTATTAATGGATCATCCATTTTGAGCTGCTTGTACCACCTTACAGATTACCTATGATAAGCCAACCCTTATAATTACTATATTATGAGTGCATTTGAAAGTTCAGAAGTTATTTCAATCATTACTATATAAAACTAATATATGCTTTAACAGTTTGATAGAAACGGCATATATAGTAGTTATCTCTTTTATATAATCGAATTAAACAATTAGTAAGTGTTACACAAAAAAAGAGCAGAGAATAAATCTCTGCTCTAAAACTAATAATCTCTTATACAAATATAATCCAAATAGCAATTGATAATGTTATAGCAACAACACCTTGAACAAGTGTTGCGGCTGTTTGACCTTTATATGCTTGTGTAACACTCATACCACTAAACTCTTTAACAACCCAGAAATAGCTGTCATTAATATGTGAGACAACCATCGCACCGGCACCAACTGCCATAACAACTAACGCCATTGGTAGTGGGTCTTGAATGCCAACATCTATTAATAATGGTGCTACTAATGTTGATGTAATTACTAATGCTGTTGTTGAAGAACCCTGTGCTGTCTTAAGTGCCGCTGCAATTAAGAATGGTACGAGCAAGAATAACGCTCCTGTTAAGAATGGATTATCACCTAAACTTTCAATAAAGCCTGTAATATTAGTAGATGAAATCACATTACCAAACGCACCACCCGCACCTGTAATTAATAGAATAGGGGCTGCTGTCTTTAAACCCTCATTAATCCAATCATTCATTGTCTCGCGATCAAACTTTGGCAATAAAGCAAAAGCACATAATACACCGACTAATAATGCCACTGCTGGCGCACCGAAGAATAAGATGATGTCAAAGAATAATCCTTCCCATCCAGCAAAAGTTACAATCGAACCTAAAGAGATTAATATAATCGGGACAAATATCGGTGCAAAAGCTTTAGTCGCTGATGGCATCTCCCCAAAATCTTTAATCACTTCTTCATAGTCAATTTGCATCTCGTCTTCGCCTTCAACTTTAATCTTCGTCCCAACCTTAATCGCCCAGAAATAACCTGCCATAATCGTTGGGATTGCTATTACAATACCAATTAATATAATCGTCCCTAAATATTGTTCAGCTCCAATATTACCAGCAGCTGCAATCGGCCCTGGTGTCGGTGGAACGAGTGTATGTGTTGCGAATAGACCCGTTGATAACGCAATGGCCATTGAAGCAACTGCCACTTTCGCTCGTTTTGCAATTGCTTTTTTTAATGATGAAAGAATAATATAACCCGAGTCACAAAATACAGGTACACTAACGATACTACCAATCATACTCATCGCAAGTTGAGGTCTTTTTTCACCTATTAATCTTAGAATCACCTCTGCCATACGATAAGCCGCACCAGTCTTCTCGAGTAAAACACCAATTATCGTACCAAAAACAATCACTAAACCAATCCCGCTCATCAAGCCACCAAATCCATCATTGACTGCTGTTACAACTTCTTCTAGTGGCAATCCAGCGAAAATACCTAGTAAAAAGGCTGCAATAATTAACGATAAGAACGGGTGCATTTTAAACTTTGCCGTTAAACCGATTACCAATAAGACAGCAGCGATGATGACAATTACTAAACCTAAGCCATCCATTTACATTTCCCCCGCTTTCATAAGTTGTTGATAAAAATGCACGACATTCGCCGTTTGAGTTAATAGGAGTTTTTCAGCATTATCCATGCATTCAGCTAGTGACATCGGCTCATTTGTAATCGAAAAGACACCTAAAAATAGTTCACGTAACTTTCCTTCTTGGTCATCTATTGCCCCTGAAATTAGAATACAAGGAATATCGTGCTTTTTAGCCAACTTCGCTACATACCCTGGTGCTTTTCCATAAAACGTTTGAAAGTCACTTTTTCCCTCGCCGGTGATCACTAAATCACTCGTTCGAATCTGTTCTTCTAACTGAGTCACTTCTCCAATTACTTCTGCACCTGATGTAATGACAGCACCAATCGACATAAGCGCAAACCCCAAACCTCCAGCGGCCCCAGCTCCTTTTGTATTCGCAAACGACTTACTCAAAGCTGTTTCTACAACAGTACTATAATGAGCTAACGCCACATCCATCTGCTCAACCACTTCTTCTGTTGCCCCTTTTTGTGGTCCAAAAACATGTGAAGCACCATTTTCTTCACACAAAGGGTTTTCAACATCTGATGCAACTTTGATGTCGCAGTCTTGCAACCTAGAATCAAGCCCTTGTAAATCAACCTGATCTACATTTAGTAAATCTCTGCCGAACGAGCCAACTTCATCTCCTTCATAATTGTAAAACTTAGCACCTAAAGCTTGAAGCATGCCTAGACCACCATCATTTGTTGCACTCCCACCTAGTCCAATTAATAGCTTGCGGTAGCCTTCATCCAAGGCAATAGAGATCAATTCTCCTAGTCCGTAAGATGTCGTATTGAGTGGACAGCGTTTACTTTCTGGCACTTGCACAAGACCACAGACGCTGGCGACTTCAATTAAAGCTTCATGATTGACACCACTTTCACCCATAAAGGTAGAAATTGTGTTACCTAATGGACCTGTCACATCATAATGTAAGCGCTTTCCATTTGTTGAATAAATTAAGGCATCCACTGTTCCCTCACCGCCATCTGCCATCGGAATCTTCCTGCAAACAGCTTTAGAGAATACAGTTTGACACCCTTCTTCGATCATATTACTAGCTTGTTTAGCTGATAAACTTCCTTTAAAAGAATCTGGGCTAATGGTGATTTTCATGCCTGTCATTCCTCCTATTAAAGTCTAGTTTAGTGAACATTTTGTTACAAAACAATCCACAGCTTGAACGAAATATTATAATTTTCAGTTAATTATTTTGTGCAAATGACTAAACCGTTGTCTCGTCAATAAAATATATAGCATTAGTGCTTCTTTGACATTTTTCGGATTTAAATTAGTTTTCTGTTTAATCATGTCTAATCGGTAATTTAGTGTGTTTCTGTGGATATGTAATTGTTGCGCAGTTTCATTCGCATGAAAATTGCAGTTAAAATACACATAAAAAGTATGTACATAATCTCCACTCAAGTTATTGAGATAATCTTGTTCATCGCTAAGTAACCCCATTGCTTCGTTTGAGATTGACCGTATTGCGACTTCCAATTTTAAATCTCTAATATTTACAACATCGTTCTGCTTATTACTAAAGTCGCTCATAAACCATGCTTCTTTAGCAAACATATATGACTTTCTTAGACCACTTACACCTATATCAAACGTGCCAATGTAAAGCCCGTTTTCAGGTAAAATCTCTTTAATGATTGATGACTGTTCATCTGTTAACTCTTTCTTAAATGCGACAACAATTTCATATTGATTAAGTAGAATTATAAATGCATAATGCGGCACATACTGATTTAAGGTGTGAGTAATTTGATCAATATTGAAAGCTGTATGTTGACTAGTAAAAAGTGCGATTTGATAAGATTGATTCAAATAAACTTCATCAAGATAATCTGCTTCTTGTACTAATTGACTTTCATCAAAACCTAATGGATGAACTAACTTTTGTATCCAATCACGCAGCCTTCTTTCTCTCACAAAATTTTGTCGTTCAACCGCCGTTTGTTCAATAATCATCTCTATAGTCATACGCGTCATATTAGCTAGTTGGAAAACATGATCGGGGTCACCTGTAACACCAACAACTCCAATAATTTCATCTTGAAACATAACAGGTATGTTAACTCCTGGCTTCGTGTTCGGATACTGGTCTATAAGTTCATCTTTTATAATGACCGTAGATTGTCTTTTTAATGCTACCATAGCCCCAGAGTGAAATTCCCCGATACGAGCAGGGTCAGAACTTGCCAATATTGTCCCTGTTTCATCCATTAAATTTATTGGTACATCAACTGTTTCATTTACTCTTCTAATCATTTCATTTGCCAACTTTACAGTCAGTTTCATTTGATCCTCTCCATCTGATTATTCTTTTATTTGATCTTATCATAGCCTAAAATAAAAAAGCCTAAATAATAGGCTTTTTGTTATGCTAACGTATAGGTGAAAGGATCCCACTAAGTGAATTTAATTATAAGTCACTAGTGGTATAGATCCTATGTAAGCAAACTAATTACAACAGGACTTATTAATAGTAAAACACCTGAACTAATTAACCCTTTATAAAACAAATGGTTAAACTTCATCTTCGGTTCACCAGGATAAAGACGCGAATATTGCAACTTACGATCTTCAAAAGCTAAAATAAGCGCAACAGCACCAGCTAATCCGAGCGCCCCAATCCCTTCTCTTGATAAGCCAAAATGAGAGTAAAAGTAAAGTAAAAAACCTGTTACAGCAGTCCACAACAGCCAACATAATAAGCAGTAAACTAGAAATTGAAGAGAAAACTTGACCTTACTTTGACTATGTTCCATATCATCACCACACAAATTGAGTTATACTCTCTTGTTCTAGATACAACACTCAAATCCTGCAAAATAAAAAGACTTAAGATCAACTCCTAAGCCTTTAATCGATATGGTGTACTTCTTTTGCCGAACTTTGCCCTGGGTAAGACTCAGCTACTGCTCCGTGGATCACTTCAATGTGATTACCGACAGCTAACTGATTAATCCTACTTTCATCAATCTCACTTAGACTGAAATAAATCGCCTGCCCAGCCTTTTCACCAAATTGATCTATATCTTCATGGTTCGCTTCTTCTTCATCTACTTTATTTTCAGTAACAAGTATTTGATTATCCTCTACTTTAACGATATACCCACTGAAGCTTGGATGTTCGTCTAGGTTTTGCTCACCAGAAGTGGTACCTGTTCCACAAGCTGATAAAAAGACAACTATTAGAATCACCACTAACCTCTTCATGAAATGACCTCCTCTTTAATTAGACGTCATGCACTAAGAAAAGTGTCACTAAAAATTTTGCCCATTGATTGGCTGAAAGCGGAATTCAATTCAAGCGTGCGTTTTATTTAAAGAAGTTAACTGGTCGGCAAATACATTTAGCCGACCTAAGTCAGAAATGTCTTCTTTATATAAAGGGACTTTTAATACAGCTTGATCCTTAAATTGCTCGTCTATGCTTTTCAAGTAGTTAACTTCAATCTGTCTTCTTTTCTCTAAAAATTGACCATCAGCTTCTTCTGGAAGAACTTTATTAACAATCAAATTCCTAACATGAAGGTTATGTTGTTCTAATTGTTTAATCGCATGTTTCGTTTCAATGATTGGTAGCCTTTCTGGAATTAATACAAACACAAATCCGGTCCGTTCTGTATCTAGAATTACATCTCTAGCTAGTGAGAACTTCTCTTTTCGTTGTTGCAAGATATCATAGATTGGGTCATCAACCGGTTCACCGTCATTTAATAACTGGGTATAGTTTTCATTTGTTTTTTGTCTTTTTTCTAGCATACCATCGATCCAAATATTCATTAATTCTGGTAAAGTAAGAAGTCTAATCGTATGTCCAGTAGGCGCCGTATCAAAAATGATCTTATCAAATTGCTTTTGTTCTTCTATTAAAATTGTAATTAAACGGTCAAACAATGCCGCTTCTTCTGCTCCAGGAGATGCACTTGCTAAATCGATTTGTCTATGGACTTCTTCTACCATTTTAGACTTAACAAAACCTTTTAAGTTATCTTTTACTTGATTCATATAGCGTTTAGTTTCTGTTTCAGAATCTATTTCGATTCCCCATAGATGTTCTGATAACTGCTTTTTTTCATGTGATAATGGTTGGTGAAAAATATCCCCTAAATTATGAGCTGGGTCTGTTGAAACAACTAAAGTATTATAACCTGATTGAGCATACGAAAGAGCAAGAGCAGCTGATGAAGTCGATTTACCAACTCCGCCTTTTCCACCGACAAAAATGATCTTTTGTTCTTGTATTGTATTCATCTCATCACTCACTTTACTTAAGGTATCATTAGCAACATCGAATCCCATCTAATGGTGAATGTTCCATGCCCATTCTCAAATGCCAATCGTGGAATTTCTCAATAATAAACGGGTACAACTCCAATGTGTAATAAAATGCAGGGTTTGGTATACCAAGCATGTCTGAGTAGACTAGTAATAAAAACAGATCGTCTTCATCTCTTAATTCTCTAGCTATTTCAGTACGATGTGGTGTACTTAACATTTCATCATACAACTCGATCACTCTTTTAAGTTTTTGCATAACCTTTTGTTCTACCAATGACCTCACCCTTTAAGTATGCTACACCATATTTTATCAAAATAATCAAAAAAATCCTATTCCATTATGTAAAAAAGCCGCACGCGAGGTACGGCTTTCCTTCTTGTTAGGCTACATCTTTAAATTTATTATTTTTTCTTTCACTTGAAATGACAGAAAATGCTGTAATTACAATCCAAAGCGCAAATACAAATACAATCGCCCCGAATGTGAACAATAACCAATCGGTATTACTGGCCCATGGCGCCCAATCGGTAAAGACTTGAATGAACATCGCATATAAGGTCATAATCATTAAGAACACCATTGGAATTAATGCAGGTAACATGCTGCTTCCTCGGCGTCTTAAGAAAATCGCAAGTAATAATAAACTAATACCTGCTAAGAGCTGATTCGATGTACCAAATAGTGGCCATAATAGATAACCACCAGACCCAAAACCATTTGGCCCTTGTGGAATCAATGCTAAAGCTGCACTGGATACGACTGCAATTGACGTTGCGACATGTTTCTTCGTAATAGATGGAAGCTTGTATTCCACACCTAACTCAGAGATGATATAACGCATTAGACGGACAGATGAATCAAGAGTCGTCGCCGCAAAACTAACAATAATAACCGCAATGATCGTTGGTGCAACTGTTGCTGGAATCCCAACACCTGTTGCTAATGCAGCTGCCCCATCGACAAACACGCCTAAACCAACATCTCCAGCAGTCCCAAAACTATTATAAGTTGCTAAAAAGTCATTTGAAGAACCGAAGAATGTTACTACTGCGATAATGGCTATTAAAGCTAATAACCCTTCACCAATCGCACCTAAGTAACCAACGAAACGTACATCACGCTCATTATTCAACTGCTTACTCGTTGTACCTGATGATACTAAACCGTGGAAGCCTGAAATAGCACCACAAGCAATCGTAATAAACAGTATTGGGAACCAAGGAGTATCAGTAGCCTGTGGATTTGTCATTGGTGCTGTTACTTCTGGTGAGGTAATAAATAAACCTACATATAATATGACCAAACCGATCACTAATTGATGTGAGTTAATATAATCTCTCGGCTGTAGTAATTTCCAAACTGGCAATGTCGAAGCAAAGTACACATAGATCATTAAAATGATAATCCAAACAAAGAAGGCTGCTGAAGTTGCATTAAGTCCTATGAAAGTAGTTGCCCCTTCACCACCAAAGTAGCGGACTAAATCTATTTGAAGAGGTTCAACATAACTTGCAATAACGGCTGTACCATACATAACGATTAAAACGATTAAAGATGGTAACAGCATACTTCCACTACGCTTATAAACGTGATAGCCAATCCAAATGGCTAGTGGAATTTGAATGAAGACAGACAACACAGCTGATGGATTTGAAATGAACAAGTTAGCAATCACCCAAGCAAACACTGCGTTCACCATTAATACGAGTAACAAAATGATAAATAAGAATAAAATTTTCGCACGTTGGCCAATCAGTTTATTCGCCAATGTTCCTACTGATTGACCTTTATTTCGTACAGACATAAATAACGTACCAGAGTCATGAACACCTGCAGCAAACACGGTACCTAACACAACCCACACTAACGCAGGTAACCACCCCCAATACACCGCGATCGCAGGACCTAAAATAGGTGCTGCCCCCGCAATTGACGTGAAATGATGCCCCCACAGCACATATTTATTAGTCGGAACAAAGTCTACTCCATCCTTATACTTATGTGCTGGTGTAACATATGCTGGGTCTAATCGGTAAATCTTTTCTGCGATGAACTTTGAATAAAAGCGATAACCAAGGAAGAAGATTAGAAAACCAGCTAGTGCTAACCAAATACCACTCATAACACATTCCCCCCTAAATTGGTCATTATAGCCAAAATTTTATACTTTATCTTTCATAATTTCAAGATTTATCTAAAAATTCAGTTATATTAAATAACTCGTCTCTTTTATTAAAACTATTCACACATTATCTATAATAGGACAGAAATTTTATTTTAAATAAAAAATACCACCCTGAAATAGTTCAGGGTGGTTAGTATTACTCTACATGAAATCCAATTTTCCCAAAGTTCTTCGTATCACGTAAATACTCAAATGCTTCAAGGTAATCTTCCATGTTAAACATACGATCTAACTCAGGCTTAATGCCGTGTTTATCAACAAACTGAAGCATTTCACAAAACTCCTCTGCACTTCCCATCGTGCTACCTAATAAATTGTGCTGACCATAGAAAAATTGGCGAATGTCAATTTCCACTTTATCTTCAGTTGTCGCACCGAAAGTCACGATTGTTCCACCTGGGCGAACGATGCCTAACGATTTATTAAACGTCGCACGGCCAACACTCTCAATAACAAGATCAATCGTTTCATCTTTCAATTCTTCTTTCCAATCAGACTCTGTTAGAATACCAACGTCTGCGCCTAATTTTTTAGCCGCTTCTAACTTTTCTTCATGCCTTGAAGTCACAATAACACGCGCGCCTATTGCTTTGGCGAATTTCAACACGAACGTTAAAACACCACTTCCGATTCCAGGAAGCATCACCGTATCGCCTTCTTTCACTTGTCCTCGTGTAAACAAAGCTCTAAATGCCGTTAGACCAGCTAATGGCAACACACCTGCTTCTTCCCACGATAATGAGCTAGGCTTTTTCTCAACATGTTTAGCATCAACAACCATATATTGAGCGAATGTTCCATCATCTGGTAATCCGACTATTTGAAATCTTTCTGGCGGTGCATCACTGTTTTTCTCCCAGCCAACACCAGGGTTAATAACGACTTCATCACCTACTTGCCACTGATTAACGCCAGCACCGACTTCTTCAATTACCCCTGCCCCATCAGAACCGAGTACTAACGGTGGGCCCCCTTCTTGCCGACGAGATGTCACCGCCACATCACGACGATTCATTCCGACTGCTTTTAACCTTACTTTGACTGTTCCTTCTCTCACCTCAGGATCAGTCACATCTCGATAATCTAAACCTTCTAAACCTAGTTTCTCTTCATGAATAATCGCCTTCATGTTACTCCTCCTTTTTAATTACTCTATTAATTCCCATACCAATCAATATTAAGACCCAAACAACAATGAACGTCATGCCAAATGTCACAAAAGGATCAAAACCTGAATAATAAGTTAAACCTTCCGCATCCCTTTGATGTAGTGTAGACATTTCAAATGTCGACAATGTTGTAATGATTGTATTAATGACAGCAAATATTCCTGCAATACCTGTGGCTAACAGTATATTGTGTTTAATAGCTGTTTCACTTTTACAATATCCAATCACTAATAATATACCAACGATTACGATGAAACTAAACCAATACCATTGCGACATCTCTTGTAATGGGGCAAAGTATTCGTCTTCAGAAAAGCGGTGAGCTAACTCTTCATCCAGGTCACCTTCAATCACTTGATTAAATAATTGAAATTGAATTTGGTTAACATCGTAATAGAATTGCTGAATATAGACAGTGTTTAACAAACCGATGTTTAAAATAAACACGGCAATTAAAGCTATTACAAGACTAAAACTAATAAGTGTTGAGTAATTTGTTAATGAACTGAGATATTCAATGTTCGTTAAACGACTAAAGGTAAAAATTGCACTTCCTCCAAGAAATATAAGTAACATTATAAAAAACCATTTCATACCCATTTTGATCCCAAAGAAAAGATGAGGAAGGTCTCGCTTTTCCCAAATTAACTGTCCACCAAAGAAAAGGACACTCGTCATTAAGAAGCCTCTCACGAAAGCTTCACCTGAGATAAACCGCATGATGGTTTCACCAGATCGGTAATCATCATCAATGATAAATGTCTCAGTAGAAAGTAGGGCTGTCACAAACAGGATCAAACCATACCAAAAACCAAACATGACAGCACTAATTAACATGTCTGTTAAAGTGTCTTGACGGCGCCACACACCATACAATGAAGCACTAATGAATACACCCAACAACAAAACGATTGATAGATGAGGTAAGCTGACATTAAACGTTTGTGTATACTTATGATCAATAAGTTCTACATCCTCATGACCTTGCTCGTGGGTTTCTTCCACATCAAGCACTAAGGGTACTGAATGGCTAAATAAAAGAAGCTCATTTAAATAAAGTGTTTGTTCCCATTCAGCATTTGGGTCTTGAACAGCTCTATGATGACCACCACTCTTTAAATATGAAATCTGAGATTCTAAATGGTTAATATTAAATAATGTATCAATTGCAACATTAGCTTCCATATACGGACTCATATGAGACTCGAAGTCCGGCTCATTAACTGTTGTTTGTATTCCTACTAATACTATTATTAACGAAAGCAAAACAAATGGAATGACCATAAAAGCTGATTTGACAACTTGTTTAGAGTTGACCTTTTCGAATTTCAACGGTGTAAAAGGTTGTTTGAACCTTTGTTTTTCAATAGATTCCAATGCTTCTCCGCACACGTAACAATAAGTAGCTAGATTATAATGAGTCGTGCCACAGTAATGACAAAATTCTTCACGACGTTCTTTAATAAGTGGAACATGTTGATCTTTATGTAAAGGATGACCATCTGCATGACAATATTGCGCACCTGGAGAGTTTGCTTTTCCACATTTCGTACAGTATATCAAGCTAACTCCCCCTCATTACGCATTCCGCATACATGGCAAAAATTCGCCCCAACTTGTAGTTTGCTATTACAATGAGAACAAGCTTGATCTTCATAATCCACGTTTAGAATATCTAACTTCTGACCACACCGTTCACAATATGTATCCTGCTCTTCAACTTGATGACCACACGTACAATGCTTATGACTCATACCATTTCGCGTCTTTAACTGATGAATTTGTTGATCCAATTTATTAATTTCACCTGCATATTCTTTTAGCTCTTCACTGTATAACTGTCCCATTCGAAACTGGTGATAAATTGACTCGCCTAACCTTGCCAACCACCACGACTTTTCAGCTAGCATCCGTTCTTTCTCTGTCTTATACTCTGACATCATGCTCCCCCTATTAACGACTATTTGACAATAATTGTATCACATTTTAAATGATATTTTTTCCTTATGTCATTATTTTCTGATAATATGAAAATAAGATTGTTTAGGAGGGGATTCAATGAAACAGATCGACCCAGTACAACTTGATTCAAAAGAAAATTATAAATTGTTAAGCGGTTGCGTAATTCCGCGGCCGATCGCCTTTGTCACATCACAAAATGAAGAAGGTGTGATCAATGCCGCACCATTTAGTTTCTTTAATATGTTAGGTTCTAATCCGCTTTTAATTGCCATTTCAGTTGGTCGTGTTGGTGGTGAAATTAAGAAACATACAGCGAAAAATATATTAAATCAAAAAGAGTTCGTCGTTCAGATCGTAGATGTTGATTTATTAGAGAGAATGAATCAAACATCCGCCCCATACAAAGAACACATTAGTGAAGTTGAGAAAGCGAATTTAACTACTGTTGATAGCACGCACGTATCTGTTCCTGGCATTAAAGAATGTAAGATTCGCTTAGAATGTGAACTATTTGAACATATGCCACTTGGAGAAAATGATGAATACAATAATGACTTAATTTTAGGTAAAGTCATTCAATATCATATCGATGAGGATGTTTATCAGGAAAGTTATAAAATTGATGCAGAGAACTTGAATCCACTTGCTAGATTAGCAGGACCAAATTACGCAACACTTTGTGAACCACTCTTCCTAGAGCGCCCAACCGATAAAGAGTAGGAGGAAGTCTATGATTCGTGATGCTTTAAACGAAGACATAAAGGACCTAGCTCATTTAATGGGGGAGCTTGGTTACCCAACGACAATTGAAGACATGAACCACCGCATGATGAAAATTAATTCAAGTAACGACTATCGAACACTTGTCTATGAACAAAAAGGGCAAGTCATTGGCATGGTCGGGTTAATCCGTGGCTTCCATTATGAGAATAACGCTAACTACATTCGAATTGTTGCACTTGTAGTTGACAGACATTACCGCCATAACGGTATTGGGCAGGCGTTATTAAATGCTTCTGAACAATGGGCTAAAGAACAAAAGGCTGTGAAGCTCGTTTTAAACAGTGGAAACCGAAGCGAGCGGAATGACGCCCACCACTTTTATACAAATCAAGGGTATGAGGCAAAAGCGACAGGGTTTTATAAAAAAGTATAACTAAATTTAAATGACTTATTGCTGATGTTGGAGGAGTTATGAAAACACTTTTTATTCTGTTATCCCTAATTCAAGTTCCTTTGTTAATCCTGTATGTCGATTATTATGAGCGATTCGTTGGTGACGTGACTTGGATTGGTTACAACCATTACCTTATCCTCTTATACATTGGTTTTGCTATTATGCTAGGAATAGTAGGCAGTCACATTCCTAGAAGATGGTTTTGGATAGTTTGTTTGATTACAGTTTTGACACAGATTGGACTCATGAGTATTTTAACAGACACCGAACACAATTGGTATTTTAAACCTTTTGGGATATTAAGAACACTGTTTCTCTCAGCTAGTTTTTATATTATCATTCAGTCGTTTATACGTTTTATATGGGTTAAATTTAAAAAGGAGATGCAATTATAATTGACATCTCCTTCTTTTCATTACAATTGGTAAAATGCAGATTATTTTAACTTACCTTGTTATAATTCCGCTTCTTGGTCCATTCAAACACAATCATGCAAACCATTAGCCATGCTAGTGATACACTATATGCACCCAACACATCGGTAGCAAAATGGGCATCCAACATAATTCGACTAACCCCGATCGCAAAGATAATCGTCAATAAAGCTATAATAAACAAGCTTTTTGTTATTTTATGATGAATGAATAGACTCACGATATAAATCATAAAAGCAAAAAACAAAAACGCTCTAGTCGCATGTCCACTAGGAAAACTATAAGAAACAAGTTCTAAATTAACGCCAAACGCTTCTATATGATGAAGATCATCCGGCCTTCCTCTTTCAAACGTAAACTTAAATAGTAGATTTAATAACACACCACCACCCATAACAGCAATGAAAAGTATAATGTGTTTAAGTGACTTTTGTTTAAACCATAAAACCGTAATCGTCAGAAACGATGATACCACTAAAAGCTCAGTTGAACCCAAACTTGATATCAAATCCATCGACGAGATGAAAGCTGTGTCCTGAAGTGGACTTAATGCATTCGCGATTTGTGTATCCAACCACGTTTGTTCTTGATTTACGACTGCAAAAGATAACGCAATGAAGCCTAGTAATGATAATATTGCAATGACTATATAAATTGGCATTCTACTTTTCATTTCTCAATCTCCTATCTAATCCACTTGGTGTCTAAAATCATATAAACGCATTTATATAATATTCTTATAGCTTTTGGCAATAGTAACGGTCTCTTTTCATTTTTTTATTTTAAACATCAATAATTTAATTCAATCTATTTTAACATACCTCCCCATAGATCCTTAAAGAAATAAAAAACTGCACTCCAAATAGAGTGGAGTACAGCTTAAATTGATCATTTCTTTATTATCGATAGGCTTAACCTTCGTATAGTTTACGCAAATCACGTTTTAACACTTTACCACTCGGATTTTTCGGTAAAGAATCTGTGAAGTGGATATATTTAGGTACTTTGAATTTGGATAGTTTTTGTTTACAAAGTGCTAAAACATCTTCAGTCGTCAAATCAACATTATCTTTAGGTACAATAACGGCTGTGACTGCCTCAATCCAATATTCATCAGGTTGACCAATAACGGCCGCCTCTGATACACCATTCAATTCATAAATAGTCTCTTCAACTTCTCGACTTGAAACATTAACACCACCTGTATTAATCATGTCCTTTTTACGGTCGACGATTGTAATATAACCGTCTTCATCTATAATCCCTAAATCGCCACTATGGAACCAACCGTTTTTAAACACTTCAGCTGTTTTTCCCGGATCATTTAAATACCCTTTCATCGCATGTGGCGTGCGGTGAACAATTTCTCCAACTTCCCCACGTTGCACTTCATTTCCACCATCATCAACAAGCTTCGTTTGCATATTAAGTGTCGGTTTACCAGCAGAACCTAGCTTACGTAGTTGGTCCTCTGGTTGCAATGCTGTCGCCAGTGGTGCCACCTCAGTTTGCCCGTAAAAATTCCAAAACTTCGCATTAGGTAAACGTTCTGATAGTTCTTTTAACACTTCTCGCGGCATAATAGCAGCACCATAGTAGCACTTTTCTAAAGTCGATAAATTCCGTTTGTCAAAATCAGGATGACGCAATAAAGCAATCCACACTGTTGGAGGGCAAAACAATTGTGTCGCCCCTTCTTTTTCAATCGTTTCTAAGATCACCTCAGGAGTTGCATTCGGTAATACTATACCACTTGCCCCTAAATAAATGCTTGGCCCTAAGAAGACATGTAATTGTGCACTATGATACATCGGAAGTGCATGAACTAACACATCTCGACTTTCCATCTTACCATCAACAATACAACTCATGTATTCACTTACTAAACTTTTATGTGTCAGCATAACACCTTTAGGGCGTGACTCAGTACCACTCGTATATAAAACATGCGCCAAATCATCATCAGCTAAATCAGCATCAACAAAATCAGTAGGTTGATCTGCTCTAGCTGATTCCAACGTAATCCATTCTGACAATTCGCTCGGCATCTCATCGTTTTCATCTGTATCCATTAAATATTTAAAATTAATTCCAACATTTTTCACTGATTGCTCTAACACAGTGGCATACTCCTTTGAAGCTATTAAACCATTTGCCTTTGAATGCTCTAAAATGTATGCCACATCTTCAATTGAAAGCATGTAATTAATCGGGATCATAACAGCCCCAATACGTGCTAAAGCAAATTTTAAGATGACAAAATCGAGGCTATTTTTAGACATGACCGTAATCATATCTCCTTTATTCATGCCTTTTTCTAGAAAGGCATGTGCTGTTTGATTCACTAATTCATCCAATTCAGCATAATTAAGCCGCTTATCTTCATAAGCTAAGGCAAATTTCTCAGGAATGCGCTCTCTCGTTCTTAATAGTAAGTCACCTAGTGTGTTTCTTCTTGTTCGTTCAAGCATTTGGTTCAAATCATTCATTACATTTGTACCCTTCAAAACACTCCCTAATACAGTTTAATGATCCATTAATCTGAAAATTCTTATAATTATTTTATAATAACATTTCTCTGTATTCAAGTTTGAGAGTAATTAGAAACATATAAAAGCAAGTGAACTTAGATTTTAAGCCCACTTGCTTTTTATATTTCAAAATAAACCGAGTTGTTTGAATTTATATTTAATGGTGTTTCCAATTCACGTTACCGTTAAGAAGCCAAGGAAAGCACCAAGAAAAATGCTAATATATAAATTCTATTGTACAACTAGTTCACTTTCTCCCCTTCAATGTAAGTGGATTCGACTTTGTTGCGTAAATCAAACGGATCACCGCTCCATATCACTAAGTCAGCATCCTTTCCTGCCTCAAGTGAACCAACACGCCCCTCAATCCCCAAATGCTTCGCGCCATTAATCGTCAGAGCTTTAATCGCTTCTTGGTCCGATAAACCATTCTTAACACCCATAATCGCACTCGTCATTAAATGCTCAATCGGAACAACAGGATGGTCTGTCGTAATCGTAAATGGAACACCATGTTTCGCATAAGTCGGAAGCGTCTCCCATCCACGGTTTTCAAGTTCCACTTTAGAGCGAGCTGTTAACGTTGGCCCTACTGCAACACTCACATCATGCCAAGCGATAAACTCTGGAATTAAGTGCCCTTCTGTACCATGTTCAATCGTCACATCAATCTCAAATTCACGTTTAATGCGAAGAACTGTTGCGATATCCTCAGCACGGTGAGCATGGACACGTAATGGGATCTCTCCTTTTAGTACTTTCGTGATATTTTCTAACTCTAACTTATAATCCGCTTCACCTTTTTCACGCTTTTCCATATAAACTTTCGCCTCATGTAGCTTTTCTCGCAACAGTGCCGCAACTCCCATACGCGTCGTTGGAAGCTTACCTTTTCCACCATGTACACGCTTCGGATTTTCACCTGTAGCCGCCTTAAGACCAGACGGTTCACGCACTACCATTTGATCAACAACTGTACCAACTGTTTTAATAACGACCATTTCACCACCAAACACATTTGCACTGCCTGGTAGCGTCTGAACCGTCGTCACACCAAATTTACGAGCATCTTCTAAACCAACATCAAACGGATTCACTCCATCAATCGCACGAATCTGCGCTGTATTTGCATCACTTGTTTCATTAAAATCATGACCAGAAGGACCTTTCCCTTCTTCAAACACACCTAAATGCGTATGGACATCAATTAAACCAGGTGAAACCACTTTTCCTTTTAAATCAATGACTTGTGCACCACTTGGCACATCATATGTATCCGTAATTTCTTTAAACTTGCCATTTTCAGTTACAATGACTTGATTTTCAAAATAATCCCCTAAACCATCATATCCCGAAGCATTCGTGAAAACTAACATACTCTCACCCTCCACTTTTTTATTTTTCTCAATATTCATAATAAGTGAAATCTATTAATTTGTAAATTACTTCGAGGGACGAAGCATGTGTTTAGGGTTGTCCGACATTAATT
>NZ_BAAACZ010000006.1:0-981 GCF_039521975.1 Alkalibacillus silvisoli
CAAGCGGTGGAGCATGTGGTTTAATTCGACGCAACGCGAAGAACCTTACCAGGTCTTGACATCTTCGGATCACCCTAGAGATAGGGTCTTCCCTTCGGGGACCGAATGACAGGTGGTGCATGGTTGTCGTCAGCTCGTGTCGTGAGATGTTGGGTTAAGTCCCGCAACGAGCGCAACCCTTGATCTTAGTTGCCAGCATTTAGTTGGGCACTCTAAGGTGACTGCCGGTGACAAACCGGAGGAAGGTGGGGATGACGTCAAATCATCATGCCCCTTATGACCTGGGCTACACACGTGCTACAATGGATGGTACAAAGGGAAGCGAACCCGCGAGGTCGAGCCAATCCCATAAAGCCGTTCTCAGTTCGGATTGTAGGCTGCAACTCGCCTGCATGAAGCCGGAATCGCTAGTAATCGCGGATCAGCATGCCGCGGTGAATACGTTCCCGGGCCTTGTACACACCGCCCGTCACACCACGAGAGTTGGCAACACCCGAAGTCGGTGGAGTAACCATTTTGGAGCTAGCCGCCGAAGGTGGGGCCAATGATTGGGGTGAAGTCGTAACAAGGTAGCCGTATCGGAAGGTGCGGCTGGATCACCTCCTTTCTAAGGATTTTAAATAAGGACGGCAGTGCTATTTTGTTTAGTTTTGAAGGGTTGAAAACTATTAACCTAATAGAATAAGATGGGCCTGTAGCTCAGTCGGTTAGAGCGCACGCCTGATAAGCGTGAGGTCGGTGGTTCAAGTCCACTCAGGCCCACCATCTTATTGTTCCATCATTTAATTTGGGGCCTTAGCTCAGATGGGAGAGCGCCTGCTTTGCACGCAGGAGGTCAGCGGTTCGATCCCGCTAGGCTCCACCACTATTTTTTCTTTCAAAAGTGTCACATTCTGTGACAAACAAGAAGTCAGTACCTTGAAAACTAGATAAGAAGAGATACCAAAGCATCGAAACGAAAGACAAACGCGTCTTTTCACG
>NZ_BAAACZ010000007.1:0-63955 GCF_039521975.1 Alkalibacillus silvisoli
CCTGATGAAATTATGAACTCTTGGAACAAGAGGGTTAGCTTGGTTCATTTCGTCAGCTAGTAAAAGTGGCGATTACCCAAGAAGCCCCCACTTCAAGCAACCCTCAAGGGTGGTAAGTGGTGGGAGTAGTTCACTAATTTGTGTTAGATGAACAGTTACCCGAGCGGAATTTATCAGCGCTCGGGATTTTTTATCGGCGTTCAGGATTCATTTATCAGCGTTCAAGCTCATTTATCGGCGCTCGGGGGTCATTTATCAGCGCTCAGGCTTATTTAACAGCGCTCAGGCTTATTTATCAGCGTTCAAGCTCATTTATCGGCGTTCGTGCTCATTTATCAGCGCTCAGTTTTTTGATGTAATCTGAACGAGTTTATTGATGATGACGCGTTCGGATTTTCAGGTTAGGGTAACTATTTTTGTGTCGCGCTCTTTTTTCTATGCAAAATCCGGTGCTGGCTTCGTCGTTTCGGTCGTGATGTCATACATCAGTTCATTTAAAATGTGCTCGACTTTCTTCCGAATAGCTGGGTTGAAGTAGCGTCGTTCTTCTTCATAGCCGCGTGCTAGAAATAGGTACGTGGAGAATGTGTCGTTCTTCTGGATGAAGACAACATCCATTTTCTTTTGATCCATCGTTTTGCGAAGGCCGCGTCGTTCGGTGCGTGCTTGGTGAATCATGCGGCGTAGTAGTTCTAAGTATGGTTCTTTTATTTTAAATGATCCGTTTTCGACCGTTTTGATATCTTGTTCTAAGACGACGATCGCCATGGATAAGAATAAAAATCGTGATGCTATTTGTCCTTCTTCGTCACTTAAATAAGGCATGATGATCCCTCCGTTACGTGTTGTCGAACATCTGTTCTATTATTGTATGATAAAATGATAAAAATATCAAACACTAATTCATAATCATGATGAATTGGTAAAAAAGTATGCAAGAGCTTTAATTTCTTATAAAATAAGGTTAGAGATACAGATGGGAGAAAGTGACCATGAATGAAGAATCGAATTTAGACGAACTATATGACCTTATATCAGATTCAGTCATTGGCAGTTTCATCATTCAATTGTTAGAGTTCTACGGGAGTTTCGGGCCGTTACCGGGGGTTCTCTTACCGTTCATTGAAGCGTTTGTGCCTATTTTACCTATTATCGTGTTTATTTTGGCGAATTCAATTGTTTATGGGCTGTTTTGGGGCTTTTTGTATTCTTGGGCCGGCAGTATAGCAGGGGCGATCCTCGTCTTTATTTTAGTGCGTAAGAGTGAGCGTTTCCGCTGGGTAAGACGGATTAAATATCAAAGACATATTCAAAAGATCACGTCGTTTTTTGATCGTCATGGCTTCGGGCCATTGTTTTTACTGTTATGTTTTCCGTTTTCGCCTTCTGCGTTATTAAATGTTGTCGCAGCTTTTACGAAAATGTCGATACAGCAAGTCTTCTTAGCTTTCGCATTAGGTAAGGCGGTTATGATTTTCTCTGTGTCGTATGTAGGAGATAGTATTGCTTCTTTTGCTGAGAATCCGGTTAGGACCATTATTTTAGGTGTAGCAATTGGTCTGATTTGGTTACTTGGTAAGTATATTGAGAAGCGTATTAAGAGGAGAGTGGACCGTGAAGATGGTGAAGCTATATAAAGAGAATGAAAAGGGGGAGCGCATGTGGGATTACAGTTTATATTAGGACGAGCTGGAGCGGAAATTGGCTCGTACTGTTTAGAAGAGATCGAACATGAATTAAAGCAAGATCCAAAAGGTGATCCAATCTTCTATATCGTACCAGACCAAATGGCGTTCCAACAGGAGTATGATTTATTAAGAAAGAGTGATTTAGCTGGTTCAATTAGAGCTCAGGTGTTTAGCTTTTCACGGCTAGCTTGGTATGTGTTTCAAGAAGTTGGTGGTGGGATGAAGCCGTTTGTCTCATCAACTGGGATCCAAATGTTACTCCGTAAGATTGCACAAGAGCATCAAGAGTCATTCGATGCGTTTCAGAAGGCAATGGATAAACAAGGGTTTATTGATCAGCTTGAGACGATGATTACAGAGCTTAAGCGTTATCGTGTGACACCTGAATCACTTAAGCGTGTGCTAGCTGAATTAAATCAGTTTGAACATTTAACGCCGAATGAAGTGGCGTTAAAGTATAAATTAGAAGATTTACTGTTGATTTATGAGAAGTTAGATGAACAGTTAAGTGGGCATTATATTGATAGTGAAGACCAGCTTGAGTTATTAGTTGAGAAAATGGCTGAGACGAACGTATTAAAGGATGCAACGATTTATATTGATGGTTTCCACCGCTTCACCCCGCAAGAAAATTACGTCATTGAAGCGCTCATGCGTTATGCGAAAGATGTGAAAATCGCACTTGTTTATGATGGGCGTCATCAAGGGTTAGGTGAGTTGGATTTATTTTACCAAACGAAAACGACGTATGACACGTTAGAAGAGATCGCACAAACTTTCCAAATCCCAATGAAGCAGTCGGTGCAATTGTATCCAGATGAGCGCCGATTTGAAGACAATCAGGCGTTTCAACATTTAGAGTGCCATTTCGGCGAAAAGCCGACACCGAAATTTGATGGAAATGCGCCGATTAAGCTTGTTGAAGCGGTTCATCCGCGTGCAGAAGTCGAAGGAATGGCACAAGAAATCGTCAGGCTGACACGTGAAGAAGGGTATCGTTATCGTGATTTAGCGATTTTAATTCGTGAAGATAATACATATCATGATTTGATCGAGACGATTTTTAAAGATTATGAGATTCCGGTTTTTTTAGATGAAAAGAAGACGATGTTAAATCACCCGTTTGTCGAATTGATTCGCACGGGTCTAGAAGTCGTAGAGCGAGAATGGCGTTATGATGCGCTGTTCCGTTTACTAAAGACGGGGTTTGTTAAGTCAACCGATGAACAGTACCCCTTAACAGATGAAGCCATTGATCTGCTTGAAAATTATTGTTTAGAGTATGGTGTAAGAACACGCGATCAATGGTTAAGTGAAAACGATTGGACGTATCAGCGTTTATTTGGGTTAGATTTCCGGAAGCAAACCGATGAAGAGTTAAAGGTGCAAGCACAAATTAATGCCTACAGAAAGCAAGTTGTCAACGCTTTACAAGTATTTGATAAGAGCATTCGTGAAGCGAAGACAGTTAAAGCGCGGTTGAAGGTGGTGTTTGAGTGGCTTGAGCATTTAGGGGCACCTGAAACGCTAGAGAAGCTACGTGATGATTTTGATGAACGTGGCGAAGTAGAAATCGCGCGTGAGCAAGAGCAAGCTTGGCAAGCCGTGATGCAATTATTTGATGAAATGGTTGAGATGCTTGGTGAAGAGGAATTTTCATTTAACTTATTCTGTGATGTTATTGAAGCGGGCTTTGATACGCTCAAATTCTCACATGTACCGCCTTCCATTGATCATGTGATCGTTGGTAATGTTGAGCGTTCGCGTATTGCGAATGTGAAGGTGAGCTTTATATTAGGTGTTAATGATGGTGTGTTCCCGATGAAGCCGCCGAGTGAAGGGTTAGTGACTGATGATGAACGTGAATGGCTAGAGTCTAAAGGGATGCTGCTAGCTGATCAAGCAGAGCGTGTCTTATTAGATGACCGTTTTTATATGTATTTAGCGTTTACACTTGCGAGTGACAAGTTATGGGTGAGTTATCCGTTAAGTGATGAAGAGGGTAAAAAGAAGATGCCTGCTTCAATCATTAAACAATTAAAAGCGATGTATCATAGGTTAGATGAGAAATTTTTACTTGATGATGAGGATGATGAAGACCCGCTTCGTTTCATTACAAATCCAGTTAAGTCGCGTGCGATTTTAACAGCGGAGTTATCGAAGTATTTACGAGGTTATCCGGTCCACAGTGTGTACTGGGATACGCTACATTGGTTTATGGAACGCGAGTCAGAAGATCGTCAAGCACAGACTGTTTTAAGTAGTTTATTTTACCGGAATGAACCGCATAATTTAAAGCCAGAAACAGCCGGTGAGCTATTTGATTCGACAGTTCGCTCTAGTGTGTCGCGTTTAGAAACGTATCATCAATGTGCTTATCACTATTTTGCGAAGTACACACTAGGTCTAAAGGAAAGAAACCTATACAAATTAGAAGCACCCGATATCGGACAGTTATTCCACGAATCACTACGTTATATTACAGAGTGGGTCTATGAAGATGGTAAGGCGTTTTTCGAGTTAACAAGTGATGAGATTTTAAACTATGCAAGGCGCGCCGTTGAACAGTTAGCGCCACTGTTACAACACCAAATATTATTCAGCTCTAATCGTTATCAATATATATTACGAAAGCTTGAACAAGTGATCATTCGGGCAACGACAGTGTTGGCTAAACAAGCAAAGCATACCGATTTCGCGCCAGCTGGCATTGAAATTGGCTTTGGCAATAAGGAAAAATTACCACCGCTCGAGCTTGATCTGATGAATGGTTATAAGCTTGAATTAAGTGGACGAGTCGACCGTGTTGACCAAGCAGAGATTGATGAGCGTTTATTCCTGCGTATTATTGATTATAAGTCTAGCAAGAAAGATCTAAGTATGGTGGATGTTTATTATGGATTAGCCTTACAAATGCTGACGTATTTAGATGTTGTCTTAACCTATTCTGATCGCTGGTTAGGGAAGCAAGCAGACCCAGCAGGCGTGCTTTATTTCCACGTGCATAACCCGACATTGAATGATTCTGATATGAAAGCGTTCAGTGATGATGCAGTGGAAGAGGCGTTGTTTAAAGAATACAAGATGAATGGTTGGTTGTTAGAAGATGAGCGCATAGCAGAGGCGATGGACCGTTCACTTGATAGCGGTACATCTAAAATCGCCCCGTTTGGTGTGAAGAAGGATGGCTCATTTAGTAAAAGCTCGAAAACAGTTGATGAAGATTTATTTAAACGAATGAATCAGTATGTTCGTGGGATGATGCGTCAAGCGGGTAACGAGATTGTTAGTGGTAATGTGAAGTTAGACCCGGTTCAGAAGAAGGATCATGTTGCTTGTACATTTTGCCCGTATAAGTCTGTCTGTCAATTCGACCCATCGCTTGAAGAGAATGAATTTGAACGTTTAAAAGTAGAAAAAGATGAAGCGATATTAGAGAAAATGATTAAACGAGAGGAGGAGAAGTAAATGAAATGGACTGAAGAACAAGCCTTGGCTATTTATGAAGGTGGGAAAGATATACTCGTCTCAGCTGCAGCGGGTTCTGGTAAGACAGCGGTATTAGTTGAGCGGATCATTCAGAAGATGTTAGATGAGGATGATCCGTTTAACATTGATGAGATGTTAGTGGCGACATTCACCAATGCGGCAGCTCAAGAGATGAAGACACGTGTTGGGCAAGCACTGGAAAAGGCACTTGATGAAAATCCGAATTCCCATCATTTGAAAAAACAAATCGCATTATTACAACAAGCGAACATTTCAACGCTTCACTCCTTTTGTATGAATGTCGTAAGAAAGCATAGCTACCAGCTTGATTTAGACCCGAGTTTTCGTATTTTAGATCAAGTTGAGTCTGAAATGCTGAAAAAAGATGTGATCCAAGATGTGTTTGAGCATTGGTATGGGAAAGACGGCGATGAACAGGATCAGTTTTTCCGTTTTGTTGATAGCTTTTCTAATGATCGTAATGATGAGCAAGTAGAAGAGCTTGTCCTTAAAGTTCATGAATTCGCGCTGCAAAACCCGAAGCCATTCGAATGGTTGGATGAACTGATTGCGATGTATGATGTAGGTGAGGATACGCCATTAGATGACTTGAAATGGATGCCACATGCAAGAGCGGACATTAAAGAAGTGTTAGAAGCCGCGATGTTTGATGTGAATCAAGCCTTGGATGTGGCACAAGATGTGGATGGTCCAGCGCATTACGTTGAAGCATTAGAACAAGACAAAGAACAAGTCCAACAAGTGATAGAAGCAATTGGTGCACCGTGGACAGGTTTACGCGATCGTGTGTTAACGAATAAAAAGTTCCAGGCCCTTTCACGTAAAAAGTATGAATGCGACCCTGAACTTCAAAACCAAGTGAAGGCGATTCGTGAACGTTATAAAAAGAAATTTACCGATATGGCTGGGAGCTGGTTTGACCGCGAGCCTGCTTCGTTTGTGAAAGATTTGCGCAAGTTAAAGCCACATGTGGAGCAACTCGTTACAATAGTAAAGGAATTCCACGAGCGACTGGAAGTAAAAAAGCGTGAACAAGGGGCTTTAGAGTTTGCCGACTTAGAGCATTATAGTTTAGATGTTCTATTAGCTGAAGAGGCGACGATGGATGATTTGGCGCCTTCTGATGTGGCTAAGCAGTATCAAAAACAATTCCGTGAAGTGTTAATTGATGAGTATCAGGATACGAATTTAGTACAAGAGACGATTTTACAGCTGTTAACAGGCGAGGAGAAATCCGGCCATTTGTTTATGGTTGGGGATGTGAAGCAAAGTATTTATGGATTTCGCCACGCAGAACCGAGCTTATTTATGAATAAGTATAAACAGTTTCAAGCTGAAAAAGAGCCAAGCATGCGGATTGACTTAGCACGAAATTTCCGTAGTCGTCATGAAGTGTTATCGAGTACGAATTATATTTTCCGTCAGTTACTTGATGAACAAGTTGGCGAAATGGAGTATGAGAAGGATGCTGAACTGATTTATAGTAATCAAATTTATGAAACATTAACGGATACGGATGTTGATACGGAGCTTCATATTCTATCACGAGAAGATGAGGAAGAACCGCCAGAGAGCGATGAGTGGAAGTATTTAGAGAAGGCACAGATTGAAGCACGTGCTTATGCGAAGAAGATCCAGTCTTGGGTAGGCACAGATGACAGTGAGCCAATGTATATGATCGATAAAGAAACCGAACGAAAAAGACCGGTGAAGTATTCGGATATTGTCATTTTAATGCGTTCGAAAACATGGTTTGGCACAGTCGTTGAAGAATTAAAGCAGCTTGGAATTCCCGTATATGCTGATCTTTCTGAAGGTTATTTAGAAGCCATTGAAGTCCAAGTCATGCTGAATGTGTTAAAAGCAATTGATAATCCGAAGCAAGATATCCCTTTAGCAAGTGTGTTAAAGTCACCTATTGTTGGTTTAAATGAAGATGAATTAGCACAAATTCGTTTGCACGGACGTAAGGAAAGCTTTGATGTGGCTGTGAGAAATTACATGAAAGCCGGTGAGAATGGTGATTTAGTAAGACGACTAGAACGCTTTTTCACCATGTTTGAAAAGTGGCGCCATGAAGCGAAGTATGGTGCATTATCACAGCTCATTTGGCAAATTTATCGTGAAACGGGCTATTATGAATTTGTTGGTGGGACTCCTGGTGGTAAACAACGTCAAGCGAACTTACGCGCATTATATGACCGGGCACGTAGTTATGAGCGTTCGTCTTATCGTGGTTTGTTCCGTTTTTTACGGTTTATTGAGAAGATGGAGGAGCGTGGTGATGACTTAGCGGCTGCGCGTGCATTAGGAGAACAAGAAGATGTTGTGCGCCTTATGTCTGTTCATACGAGTAAAGGACTAGAATTCCCACTAGTTATATTAGGTGCGGCGGATAAAGACTTTAATACGCAAGATTACAAGAAGCGATATTTATTGCATAAAGATTTAGGTTTTGGTGCTAAGTATATGGATGTTGATAACCGAATCATGTATAAAACATTCCCGTTTGAAGCGATGTCTGTTGCGATGAAGCGCGAAATGTTAGCAGAAGAAATGCGTGTGTTATATGTTGCCTTAACCCGTGCGAAGGAGAAGCTTGTTGTTATGGGAACGGTTAATGACTATAGTAAACGCGTTAAAAAATGGCTTGAAGTAGGAAAACATCAATATTGGGTGTTACCAGCTCATATGCGTAGTGATCAGGCGAACTATATGAATTGGATTGGGATGTCATTAGTCCGACATGAGATGGCAGAGGTACTTCATGAAGGGGCTGTATCTGTGCAGGTTCCGGAATCCATACGCCGGGATGAATCGAAATGGAAAGTGACGGTAGAACATGCAAGTGAATACGAGAACCCAGAGTGGATCACGGTTCAGCGTAATGATGAGTTAGAACAAGCGATTAAAGATTGGGACTCAAGCCGTATTGAAAAGCGCTCTGACCAATTTGAAGAGGTCGATCGCCGCTTAACTTACACTTATGATTTCCCTAGTAGTAAGTCGCGCCGGGCCAAACAGACGGTCACGGAGCTTAAGCGAATTCGTCAAGAGGAAGATGAATATAGTGCGACTGATTTTCTAAGGAAACAAAAGACATCATCACTACAACGTCCACGCTTCATGCAGCAAGATGAGAAGACATTAACGAAAGCTGAGATCGGAAGCGCCATGCACGCTGTGATGCAGCATTTACCGTTTGACCGAGAGTGGGATGAAGTAAGTCTTGAAGCGTTCATTTCAGGGTTAGTCATGAAAGAGGTTTTGACTGATGAAGAAGCAGAAGTGATTGATTATTCAGCCATTATGAAGTTATTTGACACGTCATCAGGACAGCTGTTATTAGCTGCAGAGGACGTTCGGCGAGAACTACCGTTTACAATGGAGTTAAAGGCGACAGAGGTTTATCCAGACTGGCAGGATGTTGCAGATGAAAGTGTATTAATTCAAGGTGTGATTGACTGCTTAATACAAGTCAACGGAGAATGGTACTTACTGGATTACAAGACCGATACGATCATAGGGGAAGTTGATGATAAACAAATTTCCAGCTTGTCTAACCGATATGAAGTCCAAGTCGACTTATACCGCAGGGCCATTGAATCCATTTGGAATATAGAATTAGCAGGCGTATATTTATATTTCTTTGACCGTGCGTTAGTTGTTGAAATGTGATGCTTGCCCGTCTTTTGGTGGCGGCGAGCCAATTTTTAAAAGGGAGAAGGGGAATGATGAGGTGAATAATTGGCTTAGTACAATTGGACAATTGATCAAACGAATTAATTGGAAGATGGTTTTTTTTATCATTGCCGGGGCAATTTCAATCACCATCATTGCGATCATGGTTATTTTTGGTGTATTACTTATCTTAGAACATTTTGATGGTCGGTATGATGAAACGATCCAGAGTTTAACAGGGTAATTTTTATAATAGATGTGTGTTACATTAAGTAGTTCAGTTAGGAGTGCTCATTATTATAGTACTTTAAACTGAGCTATTTTTGTATAAATGAAGAGTGAAAGCATTTAACACGAAAGAGAAGTCCCTCAGGTTTGAATCATTACTGTACCCCCCTCAAATTAATCGTCTTTTTTAATCATTTTTTTCATATTAGTTCAATAGGGGTGTGAAATATGGTAATATGTTATTTATAATAATTATAAAATGATATTTATTATAAAATAGTGGAGTCAAGGGGGAGATTTTTCGTGGGAGAGCCGAATTCTTTAAAGGCTAAGTGGCTACGTCATCGTGAAATGTTCATGGCTGTTTTAGGTGGTGTGTTGTTAGTTGTTGCGTTTTTGTCTGAATCATGGGGAAATCCCGCCTTAACAGCAGTTATATATATATTAACTTATGCTGTTGGAGGTTATTATAAAGCAAAAGAAGGGGTGTTGGATCTCGTTCAAGATCGCAGCCTAAACGTTGAAATTTTAATGATTATTGCAGCACTTGGAGCAGCTTCGATCGGTTATTGGCATGAGGGAGCTATTTTAATCTTCATTTTCTCTGTAAGTGGTGCGCTTGAGACGCATGCCCATCAGAAGAGTGAACGTGATTTATCTAAGCTGATTCAACTTGCTCCAGATGAAGCGAATAAGTTGAATGGTGATGGTACGATTACGTCGGTTTCCTTAGATGATTTGAAAATTGGCGATCGTGTACTTGTAAAAGATGGAGAGCGTATACCAGTAGATGGTGTTGTTATGAGTGGTCAAACGGCTGTCGATGAATCGACCATCACTGGTGAGTCATTGCCTGTTGATAAATTTGAGGCTGATGAGGTTTATAATGGTACGATAAATGGTTTTAGCTCGATTGTCGTTGAAGTGACGAAGGAAAATAAGGATTCATTGTTCCAAAAGATGATCCGTCTTGTAGAAGAGGCCAAGGAAAATCGACCACCAAGTCAGCAATTAATTGAAAAGATTGAAGGTCCTTATGTAATAACGGTTTTAGCCATTGCCTTTTTAATGCTGACGTTGCCTTTACTATTTGGGCTTAATTTTGAAGAAACGTTTTATCGTGCAATGGTGTTATTAGTGGTGGCATCACCTTGTGCTGTTGTTGCGTCGATTATGCCGACACTGCTTTCGGCGATTAGTACTGGTGCACGTAAAGGGGTACTCATGAAGGGTGGTACGTACTTAGAGCAGCTATCGAAAATGAAAGCTGTTGCCTTTGATAAAACGGGTACGATTACTAAAGGTGAACCTGTTGTAACAGACTTTGTCGTGTTGGATGAATTTGATGATCGTGATGTTTTACAACAAGTTGTGGCGATCGAAAATCAATCGAGTCACCCAATTGCCGAGGCGATTGTTAAGTATGGCCACTTTAAAGGTGTGACTTCAGAAAATGGGGTTGAATCTACAGAAGGATTAACAGGCCATGGGGTAAGAGCAGTGGTTGACGGTCAAATTTGGCATATTGGTAATGAACAATTAATGGCTGAAGTTATGTCAGGTGGAAAGTTGGCCAAAGGTTTAATCAAAAAGAAAGAAGCTTTGCAACATGAGGGTAAGACGGTGATGTTCATAGCTCGAGATGAGAAGGTTATTGGTGTGATGGCGGTAAAAGATGAAATCAGACCAGAGGCTAAGGCGTTAATTCACTCGTTAAATGAACGCGGTATTAAAACGATTATGATTACGGGTGACCATGAACAAACGGCTAGGAAAATTAGTGAAGAAGCGGGGATTAACGAGTGGATTTCACAATGTTTGCCTGAACGAAAGGTTGATGAAGTAGAAAATTTACGTTCTGAATACGGTTCAGTGGCCATGGTTGGTGATGGTGTTAATGACGCACCAGCCATGGCAAAAGCAGATATCGGAATTGCGATGGGGTCTGGAACTGATGTTGCGATTGAAACTTCGGATATGGTGTTAATGAATAGTGAGCTTAAAAATATTTCACTTTCATTTAATCTTTCAACTCGTTTGAACCGGATTGTTAAGCAAAATCTAGTATTTTCGATTTCTGTCATTCTCGTGCTAATTGTCGCCAATTTCTCACAAAATTTAACATTGCCATTAGGAGTCATTGCTCACGAAGGTAGTACAATTTTGGTTATTTTAAATGGGTTAAGAATGTTGAAAGAATAGGAGAAGCGGATGCCATCAAAGTTATGGCATCCGTTTTCTTTTAAGTTGATGATTTTACTATTTGATTATTTTAAAGAAAGGGCGTTTGATCCTGTAATAACGGTGACTCGTCCGACAATTACTCAGCTTTGTCCGACAATAACTCAACTTCGTCCGACAATAACGGGGGCTCATCCGACAATAACCCAACTTTATCCGACAATAATGGGAGCTCGTCCGGTGATGAGTGTTATTTATCCGGTGAAAACGGATGCTCGTCCGGTGATGAGTGTTCTTCATCCGGTGAAAACGACCATTCATCCGGTGATTAACTCAGCTTCATTCGCTAACGAACTAAAGATCCCCACTCTTTACAGATAAAAGACTGGCATAGCGCCAGCCTTTTGTTAATTATTTATTTGCGACGATTGGTTGGTCTTTGAAGGCTGGGTCAATTGGGTTGGATGAACTTAACATGCTGTTGGTCTGTATCATCATTCCTACATTAAATGCTCCGGCACCAGCATTTGTTTTCATTGAAGATTTTGGTGCAATGTAAAAAGCATCACCAAAGTTGACAGTACCACCACCATCAACACTATTAATCTTTAGTGGTCCTACCATTGATGGCAAAATAATCACCTACTTATTAAGAGATTCCCACCTGAACTTTATTCTTCATGATCTGTATCAAGTAAATGTCGTATGTGTTTCACTCGGCTAATAGCATCGGCTTTATGGAGTGAACCAATGTGAATGGTTGAACTTCCGGTTGTGCCGATGACATTAATATGACCAACTTTAATGTCACCTTTGTTGTGGCGTATGATATTATGTCTAATCGCGGTTAAATGTTCAGGGAGTGGGTCTGTAAAAAAATCATAATTATAAAACGTATGGCGTCTTTGTACTTCTCTAGTAAAATATGCACCTTCTTGCTGGATTGCAAGGGCGATTGAAAGGGGAGTTAAAAATTTCATATCTCCAATGTGTAATGAAGATGACAGTTCTATACTAGTAGTATTGATTGTTTTTACGAAACTGCTTCTCATCGATTATCTTCCCGTCTGGAATGGGACGACACTTTCAATAAAGTAGGCTTCTGGTGGTGTATCAAATGTTGAGGTGAATTGGAGGTGATCAGCATCTCCTACGATAAATAGAGAAGAAGATGAGACCCCTGTAATTTCAATATTGCCTACGTTTAAGTGCTCATTTATAAAATTAACGTTCATCGGGATGCTCCTTTATTTTTAACATGTGGTCTTTAATTCCACTTAAAATTTCTTTACGTATATGGTTAGTAATGTGTGATAGACTTTCAGATTCAACTGTCATCCGTTCATGTGGGTTCATGTTGTTTAAGTATTCTTTAAGTCGTTTAGGGATTTGTTTATGAATATCTTGTAAAATTAAAGTTTTCCACTCATCTGTTAAACTGACACTATGTTCGCTTGCAATGGTATCGATTTTTTCGGGGAGTTCTTCACGCATAAATGGTTCTAATTCTTTTAAGGCATGTTGTTCAATTTCGCTTAGCCCTTGTTTTTTCGGTAAGTCAAGTTGTTCGAATGGTAAATCTCGCTGTGGTGTTAAGCCGATATTCAAAGTTCCTTCAAGTGTTTCAATTTTGAGTTGTTCAAAATGGTATTCAATTGTATCGATTGTGGTTTGTTGTTGCTCATCTTCAGAATCATCGTCTTCAGACAGTTGTTGGAGTAAGGATATAATATGTGCCATTTGTTCCATCTGGTAGTCAACTTTCTGTTCAAGGCGGTTTAACCTTTCCATAATGTAAGGATGCACATGCATATCACTCACTCCTTTATGATTGATCAGGAATTGGTAGCTTTGGAATTCTTATGAGTGGTTGATCAAGCGGTTCTGCAGGTTGTGCTGGTTCATCAAATTCGCCTGTATTATAAGAATTGGAAACAGCTTGAATGGAACCTGAACTACCGACTTGTAATACAGAGGAATTCGTAATGGCATCTACTTTAAGAAAATTGATATAAATCTGTTGGTGTACTGTTAAATTCATAATTTACCACCTTCAAGTAAGAAGCCAGGATCAATGTAAACATTGGAAACACCGATTTCAATATCGATGTTATGCCCGGTATTAAATGAACCGCCACCTGCAAATGTTTTGGCACTACTCATCGGCTGCATCATGTACGTATCACCAATATGAAACGTGCTTGATGTATCAATAGACACAACGTTAACAGCTCCGACAATTGCAGGCATATAACCAATCTCCTTTCATAGTAATATATGTGTCTTGTAGTGATTTGTCACCACAAAATTTAAGAATTAGTTTTGTCAATAAATAGGAATGGATTATAATAGATAGAGAGGTGAGAGGATGGAAGGAAACCATAATCGAATACAATCACTAGATGCGATTCGAGGCTTTGCTCTTTTGGGGATCTTAGTGGTTAATGTCTTTTCGTTTCATTCACCCCATTTTATGTATGGTGGTATTGAAATGTTTTATCATACGACGCTTGATGGGACATTGTTAGCTGTAGTTGATGTTATCTTTCAAGCAAGCTTTTATCCTTTGTTTTCCCTTTTATTTGGGATTGGGATATATATCATGTATGAACGCTTAACAGAGAAAGTGAATGATCGTGCTAAGACAATCTTAGTGAGGCGTATGGTTGTTTTAGGGTTGATTGGTTTAGTGCATGGTTTGTTTATTTGGTATGGCGATATTTTATTATCTTATAGCATTGTTGGGTTAATAACGTTATGGTTAGTACATAAGCCGATTAAATCGTTAATGAAGTGGGCGGCGTGGATGCTTGGGTCTGTGACGTTATTTATGACGTTAATTAATTATGTGAGTCGTGATTTTTTAAGTGAATATCGTGATGGTGAAGCGATCCAGCAATCCTTTGCACTTTACACAGGGTCATATCAAGATATTTTACAACGTAACCTTGCTGATTGGTTAGTAATGTTTAACCCATTTCAAGTTATCTTAGTTATTTTAACGATTTTACCTATGTTTTTAGTAGGTGTGGTCTTTGTTAAAGCAGGTTGGGTTTATAATCCAACAGAATATAGACATGTCATTAAGAAGTTAGTCATTATTTCGTTTATTATCTTTATATTCTTTAAATTCGGGCCATATGCTATTGGTAATCCTGCTTGGTTAGATTTCTTAAAACAAGGTATTGGTGGGTCATTCTCAAGTGTATTTTATTTCTTGTTATTGTTACTCATTTTTAGTGAAAATAGATTAATATTTTTACAACGTATGTTAGCTGCTGTTGGAAAGCTTTCTTTAACGAATTACTTAATGCAATCGGTCATCGCTTTTATATTCTTTTATGGTGTTGGGTTAAATTTTTATGGTGAATTAAGTGTCATTCAATTAATGACATATGTCTTCGTGGTTTATACAATTCAAGTGATATTAAGTGCTTGGTATTTAAAGAAATTTCGCTATGGTCCGTTTGAATGGATCTACCGCACATTAACTTATGGTAAAATAGGGCGGCTAAAAAGGAGGGCTTAGCATGAAGCGCGGGTGGATTGAGGCAGAATCGAAGGAATGGGTAGAAGAAGGCTTAATTGATCAGAAGCAGCGACAAGCAATTGTTAGTCGTTATAAGAGGCATTCGACGCCAACGCTGTTCTTCTTTTTAGCAGCTATTTTAATTGGTTTGGCTTGTTTATCTTTAGTAGCGGCCAATTGGACTGCTATTCATCATTTATTCCGTGTCTTGATCATTTTAGGTTTTATGTCAGCTTTCTATTTTGTTGGTTATCGTGCATTTATAAGAGGACATCATGGTGTTGGCGTTTTTGCTTATGTTGTGGCGTTATCGGCTTTTGGTTCTGGAATTTTCCTTTTAGGGGATATGTATCATTTCAGTATGAACAGTACTTTACCATTTTTTATGTGGGGGATAGCAGCGTTACTTATTTATCTTAGTCAACCCCATGTATTTATTTGGGTGTTTGGACTCATCGTTGTTTTCGTTGGACAGATGTTAGCTACAATACAATTACATGACTTTGATTGGTTTTTATTAGCACTGTTTGTGATCGCCTTTGGTACAACTGGGTATTTGTTAAAGCAAAAACGTTTAATGTGGTTGTTCACTAGTTTACTAGCGGTTCAGTTATTTGTCTTTTCGGTAAGTGAGCTAGAGTTTTATTGGTTTACGATTTTTGCATTAACTTTTTATTTAGTCAGTTATGGAGTCAAATTTGATGAAATCCAAAAGCCTCTTCAAGGAACGGCCGTTATCAGTATGTTTATCTTTGTCGTGTTTCAAGCCTTATTGTTCGATCCGTTTGTTTATAGCGAGGCGTTTGTTTTACAAGAGATTTATTATTTATTTTTAATTCCATTTTTAAGTTTAGTGATTTTATTAGCTATTCTAAATCAAGAAAAGGTTGGTTTGACACAGTTGGTCTTGTTTTTGCCTGTGTTTGTCTGGCCAGAATATACAACATTACTTGCTACTTTTGTGTTGTTCACCTTTTCAGTTGGGAAAATGGTAGAAGGTGATCAATTGTATGAAGAGTCTAAAGTGAAGTATGGCATTGTGGCGTTTTTAATTAGTATAGGTATTGTCTATATTGAGATGGCATGGGACTTCTTAGATCGTACATTCTTCTTTTTAATGGGTGGATTAGTATTATTTGGTGTTGGCATGATCTTAAACCGTTATCAACGTGAGAGGTTGAAAGGAAGTGATGAAGAATGATACGGAAACGATTTTTTTGGGTTGCTGTTACGCTACAAGTTGTCGTATTACTCTTCATGGTTACTTCTAGTTATATGTTAGACCGTTTTGGGCAAGTGATTACGATTCAAACTGAAGCTTTTAATGCTGAGGAGGTATTTTATGGTGATTATGTCCATCTTAGTTATTCAGCAGAGGAAGTTCGTCCTGAGAATTGGTTTGCTTCAGATGAAGTTAGTTCTAATCAATTGATTTATGTATTACTGACACCTGATGAAGAGGGGATCTTTCGTTTAAAGGCTGCATCTGATCGTGAAATGAGTGTTGAGGGTGATGATGTCATGCTACAAGCACGTTATAGATATCAAGATAATAATCAAATTCATCAAATTGATTTAGGCTTAGAGCGTTATCATCCACATACAGAGCAGCAAGAGGAATTGGAGTTTTCTGAAAGTCGTATGCTTGTAACAATTGCTTTATCACCTTGGGGACAGAAAAAGATTGTTGAAGTCGAAAGTGTCGGAGTTGAGCAATAAGTTATAAAATTGTGGTGTAACGTGTTGTTTTCAGTTACAATATGAAACGGAATGTTTGAATTAGATTGAGGTGCACACATGAAAGATATATCCTTTAAAGAGATCACATCACGATTCTTTGTTTTTTTAATTGGGGTTTTAATCTTAATTATGTTGAATGCAAATGGTCATGTGTTCCATGTCTTATATGTTGGGCGTTTTATGGAATTTTTCGTCATTGTGATGTTGTTAGGCGCGACGATTTATATGGCGCTGTTTATCAATAAGTTGTTAGACAGCTTTAAATATAAGTTCCAGTTACAATTGGTCGTTAATATTGTTATTGTGATTTATATTATTTATATATGGGTGACATAAAAGGAGAGAAAAGGTAAATGACAGGTCAAAGATTATTAATTTTAGAAATTGTTTTTTCATTTTTAACGTTACTTTTAATTATTTTAAATTTTGTCGTTGATCCAATTTTTATTACGATTGCTTTAATTACGGGTAGTATTATGCTTGGATTAATGGCGGCAAGGCGTTTTGTTGAAGGTAAGAAAGTGTTTGGAGCGATTATTGTTGGTTTAGCTGTTTTTGTCTTTTTAAGCGCGATTATGGAGTTTATAGCGTAACGTAAAATTGTGCCCGCTACCCCCAACAATTATTTTAGAGCCATAATTTAATAGGGCTGTCCCGAATCATCATTAGTATGACTTTCGGGACAGCCCATTTCTTTATTATAATACTTCTTTAATTTTCTCAATTGCCCATTGTAAGTCTTCTTTTTCAATGATTAATGGTGGGGCAAAACGAATAACATTTTCGTGTGTTTCTTTACATAGTAAGCCTTTTTCTTTTAACTCTTCACAATATTTACGAGCTGGCTCATTTAGCTCAACTCCAATGAATAATCCTTTACCACGGACTTCTTTAATGACAGGATTATCGATTGACCTTAATTCATCAAGCATGTATTGGCCAAGCTCTAATGAACGTTGTGCTAAATTTTCATCTTCTAAAACTTCTAAAGCTGCAAGAGACACTGCGCTTGCTAGTGGGTTACCGCCGAATGTTGATCCATGAGAACCTGGGTTAAACACACCTAAAATATCTTCATTAGCTACAACACAAGAGATTGGGAAGACGCCACCTCCAAGTGCTTTACCTAAAATAAGTACGTCTGGTTCTACGTTTTCCCAGTCACAGGCAAACATCTTACCTGTACGTGCTAAGCCAGCTTGGATCTCATCAGCAATAAATAGAACGTTATTTTCTTTACAGACATCATAAGCTTCTTTTAAAAATCCTTCTTTTGGCATAACAATACCAGCTTCACCTTGAATTGGCTCTAAAATAAATCCAGCTGTATTCTCTGTAATTGCATCACGTAAAGCATCAACATCACCATAAGGTACAATTTTAATACCTGGTAATAATGGACCGAAACCGCGCTGGTATTCTTCTTCAGATGATAGTGATACAGCTGACATTGTACGGCCGTGGAAGTTACCGACACAAGCAATGATTTCAGCTTGGTTTTCTTTAATACCTTTCACATCATATGCCCAACGACGAGTTGCTTTAATGGCTGTTTCCACAGCTTCAGCACCTGTATTCATTGGAAGTGCCATATCTTTGTTAGTCAGCTTACAAATCTTTTCATACCATGGACCTAATTGGTCGTTATGAAAAGCGCGAGATGTTAATGTAACGCGATCAGCCTGTTCTTTAAGCGCATTAATTACTTTCGGGTGGCGATGACCTTGGTTAACTGCAGAGTATGCACTTAGCATGTCCATATAACGGTTGCCTTCAGGGTCCTCAACCCAAATGCCTTCCGCTTTTGAGACGACAATTGGCAGTGGTACATAGTTTTTTGCACCAAATTGTTCTGTTTGATCGATAATCTGTTTACTGCTTTGAGTCATGAAATCCCTCCTATAATATTTTGAATCCACTTATGTAAACTCGAGTGGGTCCATGGTAATTCAACTCTTAGTGGTTAAAATTTCTAAACTAATTGTTATTATACCCGTTTGAATGGATTGTTTCAAAGTTGTCAACAATTTTATCGCACACATTTTTAAAACGTGATAGGATAGAAGCAAAGGAGGAATGGATTTATGGATCATCAACAAATGGCTTTATTACATATTTTATCCTGGAGTTCAGCAATTATTTTATTTGTTATTGCGTATGTCATGATTAAACAAAATAAAGCTGAAAAACCGGTTAAAATTTTACAGATGGTTTTACGTGTATTATATATTGTCATTATTGCAACAGGGGCTGACTTATTCTTCCGCTTTTACTTCGGTGTACAAAGTGGATTCTTTGCTGAGTCAATTGTAAAAGTTGTAGCAGGTGTATGGGTTGTTGCAGCTTTTGAGATGACATTAGCTAAAGCGAAAAAAGGTAAAAAAGAGTTTGCTGCATGGTTACAGCTAGTGTTTGCATTAATTATTGTATTAGCGCTAGGTTTCGGCCGTTTACCATTTGGATTTTTACCTTAATGATTAAAAGTCCCTTAAATGGGGCTTTTCTATTTGTTTTAAGAACTAACGTAGTTTTAAAAAGACTTTTCCCTAAAAGTGAGGTAACAACGATGAAACGTTTTACGATCGCACTATTTTCACTGATTGCTTTTATGTTAGTGTTTCCGTTTATAGGACAAGCTCAAGAAAGTGATGAGCGAAATAGTTATTATTATATATTAATCGATCGCTTCCAAAATTCTTATGAAGTAACAGAAGAAGGGGTAGATCGTGATGATCCTCATGGCTTTCATGGTGGCGACTTTTTAGGCATAGCTGATCGCATCAGTCATATTGAAGAGCTAGGCATTTCTCATGTTGTATTATCACCATTCTTCAAAAGTGATGATTATACGGGTGAACAAATAATAGATTATACACAAATCCAGGAAACGTATGGATCTGTTGAAGATATTCAATTGTTAGTAGAAGAGTTTAGTGATGCAGGAATTGAAGTGATACTACACTTTCCGATTAGTCAAGTGAGTGAAAATAGCCCGATGGTCAATGAAGATTGGGTAAATGATGATGGAGAAATTATAGTTTCTGATGAAGCAGCTCAACAATATTTATTTGAACAGATGGCAGATTGGCAGGAAACTTTAGGAACCTCAGGCTTTTATATTCCAGAGCCAGATCAAATGCCAGATGAATTTGTTGAGTTATTGACAGCTGAATTGACTGATCAATTTTGGATCGGACAATTAGGAGAGTTTAATGAAAGTCAAGTCGATTCTTTGTTAGAATCTGGATTTGATCGAGTATTACATGATGATTTTCGTGAGGATGCAGCGGAGTTGTTTAAAACAATCGAAGTAGATTATGACATGTTATTAAATGATGATTATTTAAATAACCCGGATCTTATTCATTACATGGATACGTATACAACAGACCGCTTCACACGTGCAATGGAGGAGAGTGGCTATCATCCAATTACACGATGGAAAATGGCGTTAACGTATTTATATATGACACCAAATGAACCTTGGCTATTTCAAGGAACAGAAATACCATCTGATGGTTTAGTAGAAGACAATAGTCATCATCAGATGGTGAACTTCTTAAGCGGTGATGAGCAGCTTATTCGTCACATTGAGAAGCTTGATAGTTTTACTGATCATTTTGCAGCTGTACGACAAGGTGAGATGAACGTTTTATATGATGATGATTATTTCTTAGTTTTTGAGCGTGAACATGAAGGTGATCGCGTTATGACTGCAATCAATAATAGTGGTGATTTTCAATATACTGATCTAGATCATTTCCCAGCGGATATGGAGATGCGTGGTGTAATAGAAGATGATTTAATTCGTGAAAATGATGATGGTACATACACAGTTGGCTTAGAGCGTGAATCGGCTAATGTGTATAATGTACAGCCTAATCAGGGGATTTATTGGCCACTGACTTTATTATTCTTTGGTGTGTTAGGAACATTTATCGTGTTTGCGATTGTGATGTATCTTAAAAATAGAAGAGAAGATAAAGGGAATCAATAAAGAAAACCCAGATGAAAGGTTAATTGTCCTTTCATCTGGGTATATTTATGATATAATGTTTATTTCTGCAAATCGTCTAAGAAGAATAAGGCTATTGTTCCAGGACCTGCGTGAGCTCCAATAGCTGAGCCAATTTGGTGAATGATGATCTCTTTAGGATTGTAAGCTTCTTTAAGTTTTTCAGCTAGCATGTTAGCTGTATCTTCATCATCACCATGAGTGATCGCGATTGTTTGTTCATCTAATGACTCACCGCGTTCACCAGCTAAGTCAACCATGCGGCCAACTACTTTTTTCGAACCTCTTACCTTTTCAAGTGGGATGAGCTTTCCATCTTCTACGTGAAGCAGAGGTTTAATCTTTAGCATACCACCAACGAAAGCTTGGGCCTTGCTAACACGCCCGCCTCGTTTAAGGTATTCTAAATCATCGACTGTGAAAATGTGAACCATATGATTGACATAAAAGTTAGCAGTGTCTAGGATGTCCTGAACGCTTCCGCCATTTTCGATTGCCTCTGCTAAATGGTAGGCAATTAAGCCATGCCCCATTGAAGCAGCACGAGTGTCAATGATGTAAATTTCAGGATCTGAATGCTCATCCTCAAGCTGTTGTTTAGCAATGGTAGCGCTTTGGTAAGTTCCAGATAGCTCTGAGGAGAAAGCTAGATAAATGACTGGACGGCCTTCATCTGAATACTTTTTAAATATGTCATAAAATGTATCTGGCGTTGCTTGTGCTGTCTTCGGTGCTGCACCATTTCTCATGGCATCGTAGACCGTTTGTGAGTCAATTGTATCACGGTCGAAATAATCTTGCCCTTCTAGGTGTACAATTAGCGATACGAGATCAATATCGTATTTGTCTAAGGTGTCTTTTGGTAAATCTGAACCTGAATCAACGATTAATTTTACGCTCATGGATTTCCTCCTAGATCATTCTTTCAATTATTATTATACTTAGTTTAATAGGACAAATTGCATACGTCAATGCTAGTCAGGAGGCTATTATGTTTATATTCGAAGCAAAACGGTTTGTCATTGTAATTATTGGTGCATTTTTTAACGCTATTTCATTAAACTTTTTCTTAGAACAGGCGAATGTCTTTGCGAGTGGATTTACTGGAGTTGCACAGATTTCATCTAGTATATCTCAAGATTTTTTTAATATAGATATTAGTACTGGTATTCTATTATTCTTACTTAACATTCCGGTTGTTATTTTAGGTTGGCTTAAAGTTGGAAAAGGTTTTACGATTTATAGTATTATTTCAGTCGGTTTTATGACATTGTTTCTTGAGACCATTCAGATTAGAGGGTTAGCAGACGATATTCTATTGAACGCTGTATTTGGTGGCTTGTTTGCTGGAGTGGGTGTCGGTATGACTTTAAAGTGGGGTGCATCAACAGGTGGTATGGATATCATCGCGATGGTTTTATCACGTATGAAAGACCGTCCGATTGGTGTATACTTCTTAACGTTAAATGGTGCGATCATCGTTGTTGCAGGTCTTGTATATGACCCAGAAAAAGCCTTGTATACACTTGTTACGTTATATGTGACAACGCGTGTAATTGATGCGATTCATACGCGTCATTCTAAGTTAACTGCCATGATTGTTACTGCAAAAGGACACGATGTTACAAAGGCGATTCATTCGAATATGGTTCGTGGTATTACACGTGTTCCGGCCAAAGGTGCTTTTACTGATGAGGACCGAGAAATGTTAATGATCGTTGTGACACGTTACGAATTATATGATTTAGAAAATATAGTAAAAGAAGCAGATCCAAACTCATTTACTAATATTGTTCAAACGACTGGCATTTTCGGTTTCTTTAGAAAAGAAGACGAAAAAGTGTAACCTAAAGTAGCTTAAGACGTCTAATAGAGTACAATATAATGACATGAGGTGTCTGATATGAAAAATGTTCTTTACTTGAAAGTATTTATAGTCCTTATGCTGATGTTAATCGGATGTGGTACAGGTGGACAAGATTCTTCACCTGAGGAAGATTATAATAGCGGTGATGATAAAAATGGTGAAGAAGATGAACAATTATCAGGGGTGGATGCTTTGTTGAATCAATTAACATTTGATGTTGATGTTCAAGCTGGAGAGGATAGTGTAAAGTTTGATATGAAGTTAATACATGAAGGGGAAGACGATATGACAATCTCCTTCTCCTCAGGGCAAAAGTTTGAAGTTGTTGTAACAGACTTAGAATCTGATGAAGAATTGTATCGGTTTTCTGAGGGGATGATGTTTACTCAAGCAATTGTCATGGAAGACCTCTCACCAGGTGATGAATTAGAATTCCAAGACTCCTGGGATTATATGAAAGATGGTGTACGTGTAGATCCTTCAGAGTATAAGGTAAGTGTTGAATTAATACCTTATGAAGTTAATGAAGAGTCAATTGATGATCATCCGTTTAAAGAAGAAGTGACATTTGAAGTGCCAGAATAACACAGACGATCGTGTAGAATAAGATTCGTTGTTAAAATATGAACATTATTGCCTTTGTGTTAGATGAGTTGCTATCTGATTGAAATTAAAATGCGTAGATTCCTGATTGGGATGCTTTTATCAGCGATCGAGTGAATTTATCAGCGATCGTGGGAGGTTTATCAGCGCTCAGGCATTTTTTAATGTAGCGGTATTGAAAAGCAAAAAATCCGAACGAGTTCATTCACCATGAATCGTTCGGATTTTTTATTCTTCTTTAATAACCGTATCCTTCAATTACTTTTTCTACTTTAGGGGAAAGCTCTTCCCATTTAGCATCGAATGTTTTGTTTACGGTAATGAAGTTGTAATAACCAAATACATTATCGACACCAACAAGCTCCATTAGATCATTTAAAACGTCGTGTTCACTTGTTTCACCTTGCATGACAGAGATACTATCATCACCTTCAAAAATCACACTGTCTACAGTATACTTCATTGCGTTTGGATTTGGTGTTGGTTCTGTAATTACAGCCATCGTCAATCCCTCCCTGAATTTCTCTCTTATATATTAGCACGAATTAAGCTTGGACAAAAGAAATGTTAATTAGAAAATGGTATGATTAATAGAGGAGAGGGGGGATTACATGCGTTATTTATACATAGCACTTGTAATAGGGTTGATATCATCAACAGCGATTAGTTTGTATTTATATGTTATAGAGGCATTTACAGGTAAGCAATTATTTACGTTATTATTAAATATTGATTTTATTTACACACCAAGTGAGTCAGTGCCTGAAAATGTTTACCAAGCATTTGAATATTCACTTCATGTACTAGTTGCGACATTGATCGTCTGTGTTTATTTGTATATTATTACGAAGAAAAAATCTTTATGGGAACGTCGTATGGAAATTGCCGGTTTATTATCATTTATTGCCTTCTTAACCTATTTTCCGTTAACGATTTTAGCAAAAACGACGACACCTGCACCTACAGATCTCGTCGCCATTTTTGATTGGTTTATCGCCCATGTTATATTCTTTTTTAACTTATATTACTTAACTGAATGGATGATGAATAAAGTAAAAGTGACTAAGGAGTCTTCTTAAACGTTCGTTAATTGTTCTACATGATTATATTGAAAGAATGCTTCTAAAAGTTGTTGGCTAATGGGTCCTGGTTGTCCATTAGCTATTTTGTCACCTTCAACTTCAACAACAGGTGTCACTTCAGCTGAGGTTGATGTCATAAATACTTCATCAGCTTCTTTTAATTCAGTTAATCCAAAAACCTTCTCTTTATAAGGAATATTAAGTTTATGTGCTAAGAAAAGGATATAACGCCTTGTGATACCATTTAGGATGTAGTTGTCAGCTGGGTGTGTGTATAACTTTCCGTTTTTTATGATAAAAACGTTAGTTGATGAACCTTCTGTGACGTGGTTGTCATCACGATAAAAGATAGCCTCACCTGCATTAGCATTGTTTGCTTTTTGCTTGGTCATGACATTTCCTAATAGATTTAAACTTTTAATATCACAACGTAACCAACGGAAGTCTTTCTGTAAGATCGTTTTAATTCCGTTTGCCTGTGCTTGTAAAGGGCGGGATAGCTCTAATGGATAGGCAAACAGCATAGGTTTAGCATTTTTAGGGTATGGATGATTACGCGGAGCAACACCACGTGTAATTTGTAAATAGATGCCACCATCATGAACTTTATTCTTTTTAATTAATTGTTCTAATAGTGAACTGAGGTTTTGTTCTTTGACATCATATTTAATTTCGACTTCATCTAAACTATACTGCAGTCGATCAAGGTGATCTTGCATGAGAAAGACTTCACCGTCATAAACACGGACGACCTCATACACCCCATCACCAAACTGGTGGCCGCGATCTTCCATATCAATGGTTGCTTTGTTTCGTTCAATAAATTCATTGTTTTTAAGGACAATCATCTGCTTCAGCTCCTATATCTGTGCTTATATGTTATTCATTATGTTAGTTGATATTGATTAATATGTAAATATTGAAAAAGTCTTAAAAAAGATCACTTGGCATGTAGCCAAATGATCTTTTGGTTTTAGACGATACGTTTACGAATGTAAGTACTTGCATAGTCGATAACGGTAACGACGATGATAATAACAAGTAATATCATCCCCATGTCGCTCCAATTACGTCCACTTTGTGCGAAGAAGATCATTGTACCAATACCACCAGCACCAACGTAACCTAAAATCGTAGAGGCACGTACGTCAATTTCAAAGCGGTAGATCGCATATGATAAAAATTCAGGAATAACCTGTGGGATAATTCCATGGAACATAATTTGGATTTTATTCGCCCCATTAGCTTGCATGGCTTCAACGACATTCATATCGATGGATTCAAGAACTTCAGCATAAAGCTTACCTAACATTCCTGTTGAGCCAATCGCAATTGCTAAAATACCAGCAAAAGGTGTCGGTCCAACAGCTACAACGAATAGAATAGCTAAAATAATCTCTGGAAATGCACGAACACCGCTTAGTATCCATTTACCAAAAGTAGCTAAAAAACGACTATTTGTCATGTTAAACGCAGCTAAGAACCCTAATGGTACAGCAATAATCGCTGCTGCTAATGAACCTACATAAGCAATAAATATGGTTTCAATCATCATTTCTATGACCTCAGGCGCTCTATCCCAATTTGGACTAAATAGCTGAGGGATGACGCGGTCAAAGTTAGATGAAAGGCGTTCTATGACACGTCCGAAATCAATATTAATGGATGCGAAAGTCCATACATAAAGTGCAATGATAGCTATACAAATCGCAAAGTTACGGACAATTTGTTTTGTTGATCTTGGTTTTTTTGGAGGTAGTGGTTGACTCATTATATAATCGCCTCCCTTATCTTACCACTGATGTATTCAATTACTATTACGACAGCAAATATAACGAAAATGATAGTCATAACCGCACCATAGTTGTTGAAGCTGAACTGATCCATTAGTAATGAACCAATACCACCAGCACCAACTAATCCGATTACAACAGATGCACGAATGTTAATTTCAAATACGTACAGTGAGAAAGACGTAAATTGCGGCAAGACTTGTGGAACAACACCGTAGGCAATAGCTTGAATGGTGTTAGCTCCAGAAGCACGCATCGCTTCAACTGGTTGCATGTCCGCGGATTCAACCGTTTCACTAATTAACTTAGCAAGAATTCCTAGGGAGAAGATAAATAAGGCTACAATACCGCCAAACACACCAATACCGAATAAACCAACGAAAATAACCGCCAATACAACGTCAGGAATCGTACGTAACACGTTCATAATAAGGCGAGTAGTGTTATAAACAAACCAATTCGTTGTAATATTGTTAGCTGCTAATAAGCTAACAGGAATAACAATCAGTGTTGAAAAAGTAGATGCGATGATCGCCATATGGATTGTTTCAAACAATGTATTCATAGCAGGCCCTAATATCGCCATGTTAATTGGAAATAATTTGTCTGTAATTTGAGTCATATTAGTAAATCCCCAAATTAACTCATTTAAATCAACACCTGTACGCCAAGAGCTAAACATTAAAAAGATGATAATGACAAGGAAAATGGCTGTAATTTTCGCCTTTACTCGCCAAGGTGAGAGAAGTGGAGCATAGCTGTCATCATATATGGTCGGTTTAGACATTTTGTTCGACATCTTCTTCTACACCTCCGCGTAAATCATCTTCACGGATTGAACGACCATAGATTTCTTCAAATGTTTCTTCAGTTACTTCTGAAACCGGACCATCAAACACCACTTCACCAGCTCTCATTCCGATGATTCGATCAGCGTATTCCATCGCCATATCAATGAAGTGTAAGTTAACAATTGTTGTAATACCATCTTCTTTATTGATTTTGCGTAAATACTTCATCACTTGGTGAGAAGTAGGTGGGTCAAGTGATGCGACAGGTTCGTCGGCTAAGATATATTTCGGTTTTTGCGTAAGAACACGTGCGATACTAACTCGCTGTTGTTGGCCACCGCTTAATTCATCTGCACGGTTATAAAGTTTATCGTCAATATTGACTCGTTTAAGGCTTTCGTATGCTAGAGCTTTATCATCTTTACTAAAAAGGTTGAAGACAGATCGTACAGTTCCTGTGTGACCTAAGCGTCCAGCTAATACATTTTTGATGACGTTATTTCGTTTAACTAAGTTGTAACTTTGGAAAATCATCCCGATTTTCGTGCGCAACTTACGTAGGCCGCGTCCTTTGTAATTTAAAATGTTGTCACCATCGACGTGTAATTCACCTTCTGTAGGCGTTACAAGTCGATTAATGCTCCGGATAAAGGTTGATTTTCCAGCACCTGATAAACCAACGATCACAACAAACTCACCGTCTTCAATTTTTACATTGACATCTTTTAAACCTTGATGTCCATTTGGGTAAACTAATGACAAATCTTTTAATTCAATCACAATTTCCACCTCATGCCTGTAAGTTTATGCAAGATAAATAGATTATTGCACAATCTAATTTCTGAGTATTCTTAAAAGTTTTCTATAACCTAAAAGGGAGGATTGCTCCTCCCTTTTTTAGGTTAAACGTTCATTTTAATAATCTATTAGTCTAATGTAACTTCATCTCTAAAACGTTCGTAAGTTTCAGCTACAACATCATACTCAGAATGTTCAGCTTCTTCAATTGCATCCCACGTGTAAACATCATTCATAATTTGAATCATGTCTTCATCTTCATTGAATGAAAGGAATGCTTCACGAATTTCATCAACTAAATCATCATCTAGTTCTTTGATGACTGAGATTGTATCGTTTGGAATATGATCTGTGTAGTCAATTACTGTTAATTCATCAAAAATATCTGGGTAATCTTCTTCTAAATTATCACGAACATCATCGAACGTTGTCGCAACATCTGCATCACCATCATAAACCGCGATAGCTGCTGTATCATGACCACCAACTGAAACTGTATCACCAAACCAGTTATTAGTTAGGTCGCCTTGTGATTCAAGGTCAAACTTGTCCATTAACTGAGAAGCAGGGAATAAGAACCCTGAAGTTGATGTTGCATCAGCATAAGCCCAAATTTTACCTTCTAGGTCTTCTAACGTTTCAATACCAGAATCTGAACGTACAACATATTGAGCTTGATAAGAAGAATCACCATGTCTAATAGATTTTAAGATTACATCGACATCATAATCTTCATTAGCAATTACATAACCGAATGCTGGGATGAATCCGATATGCACCTGCTGTGAACCCATCGCTTCAACTAGTCCGTTGTAAGTCGTCATTGTAAGTGCATCAACGTCTTTACCTAGAATCTCTGATAATTCTTCAGCTAGAGGTTCTACTGTTTCTGCGATTGTATCAGAATCTTGAGAAGGTACAAACCCCATAACTAACTCATCTGGGTTACCTTCATCACCACTTGTACCACATGCAGCAAGGAACATGATTAATGTTACCATTGCAAATGTTAGGAACTTTTTCAAAACTGTCTCCCCCTTGAAAATGATCAATTATTTTAAAACAACTTAATTATAAATAATTTATGACATTAGTACTACATAATTTGCGGAATTTGATGTAAATTTACAATATCTTAACAAAAAAAGAGTGACACAAGTCGTTTTGTGTCACTCTCTAAAAGATCATTATCTGTACTGGTTTAAATCATTTTCTAGTTGTTTTAATTCTTGTTCTTCTTCGGGCGAACTTTGCTCATATGCTGATTGGATACATTGTTGGATCGCTTTAATTTCTTGTTCCTCTGCTTGGGCTTGTCCTTGGTGTTGTTGATCTCTTCCGGTCATGTTTTGTATAGCTTGTCTCGCTTGGTTTAAAAATTTGTTCTCCATTAAAATCCACCTCGGTTGTAATAGTTCTGCTCTTTACGCTTTCTGTCTTGTTGTGTGAAAGCGCGACTTCCTGTTTTCGACTGAGGATTTGCACGGTTATTTGGCTGCTGCTGTTTCTTCTGGCGCATAAAGCTTCCTCCTTTAATGGATATGAAGTAATGCTCATTTACGATCCTAAAGTTCATTGGGTGATGAAATCAGCGTTAGCTTTACAGATCAAACCTTGAAAATGAACACGATTTATCGCGTTCAAAAATAGTGTGTGTCGTACTGTTTAAAATATGATTGGTTATTTTTGCGTAGTATGGTGTCTTATAAAGTAATTGAAAATAGGAAAGAATAATGAATGATATTGTAGAGCTGGAATTAAAAAAATCCGGCAAATGCCGGATTTTCTTAAATGAAGAGTTATTAATTAAACATTTTTAGTTAATTCGATTTTAGGTAAATTTAAATATTCTTGTAAAAATTGTGCAACACCATCATCGTGATTCGTTGAAGTAATTTCATTTGCCAGTGACTTTAACTCATCAATTCCGTTATCCATTGCAACTCCGACTCCAGCATATTCAATCATTTCAAAGTCGTTGTCTTCATCACCAAATGCAATGATTCGATCTTTTGGAATATCATAATCTTTAGCAATTTTTTGAACGCCTACAGCTTTATGCATATCAGAACGAATGACTTCAATGACATGGAATGGAGCGCCCCATTTACGATGATCGACAACTGATGCGTGACGATCAGTTAGAGTTTGGCGAATCGCATCAACCCGGTCATCGAATGGATGAATTAATACTGATGAAGGATCTTGTGGTAAATGATCTTTTATTTTACCAAAAGTTGCTGGTGTGTCTAGACCGAATTGGAAAAACTTTGTAATATCATGGTTGTTTTCATATTCAATATAAACATCATCCATAATTTCAGCTAGGATATTTTGGACTCCAACATCATAACAAGTGTCGACAATGTCATGAGCGACATCTTTTGGAAGGGGTGAATGCTGATGGTCCCAATTAACTTGTTTTGGATGATGGGTAAAAGCCCCGTTCATATTGACGATTGGTGAACTTAATCCCATTTGTTGATAATACTGCTTACTTGCTCTGAATGGCCTTCCTGTTGCAATCGCGACGATATGTCCCGCTTCTTTCGCTGATTCAATTGTTTTAAGTGTTTGATCAGATATCACCTTATTGTTATTTAATAAAGTACCATCTAAATCTAACGCGATTAGATGCTTTTTCATACCCAATTTCACCTCATTACCCTTTTTATATCTAATTAAATTATTATAACATATTTTTCTTGAAATGTCATACTTAATTTATGTTGATCTGTTGGCCAAGCAGTGGTGAATGGCTAATGTTTGTAGGAATAGTTCATTTCATTTACTATAGTAATAAAATGAAAAGGGGAGAATCACACATGGGAATTGTCATTGACCATCAACTCGTTGATGATATACCAACACTGATCATACATAAGCAAGATCAACAAGTCGCTCCACTACCAGTAGTCGTTTATTTCCACGGATTCACAAGTGCAAAGGAACAAAACTTAGCGATTGCCTATTTATTAGCAGAAGAAGGATTCCGAGTGGTACTACCGGACGCTTTACACCATGGTGAACGGCAGGGGGAAGTAAGTAATGACCAAATTCAATTTAATTTTTGGAAAATAGTTCAAAAAAATCTAATTGATTTACATAAACTTAATGAGTGGCTAATGAAAAATGGCCTATTAGAAGCGGGGCGTTTAGGTGTAGCTGGTACTAGTATGGGTGGCATTACAACTGCAGCAGCATTGACACAGTATCATGAGGTTCAAGTAGCTGGATTAATGATGGGCTCAGCAAAGCTACAGGAGATGGCTCATTATTTATTAAAAGGGATTGAACAACAGGGTATTCAGCTCCCCTTTACAGATGAAGAAATAAAAGCACAAGTAGAGGAATTAAAGCAAATTGATTTATCAGAACAAGTTGAAGTTATTAACGAACGCCCATTATTAATTTGGCATGGGGAAGAGGATCATGTCGTTCCATTTAACCATGCTGTAAGCTTTCATGATCAATTACAGCAAGCTGGATTTGAACAAGTCAAATTTGTTAGTGAGAAAGGTCGCGATCATAAAGTGAGTCGCAGTGGTATGTTAGAGTTGACCAATTGGTTTAAAACTTATTTATAAGTGATATATTTTACTTTAAAATTTGACTTAAACATGTTTATAATAAAGTAAGAATGTTGAAGGAGGACTATGCATGGATCAAGCATTAGAAGAGAATCTGTGGGGAGCCGTTGAGAATGTAATCGACCCAGAGCTTGGTATTGATATTGTAAACCTAGGTCTTGTTTATAATATTGAATTAGACGAGGAAGGTTTATCAACAGTTACAATGACATTAACAGCAATGGGTTGTCCACTAGCGGCAACAATTGAATCAGATGTTAAAAATGCACTTGCAGATATACCAGAAGTAGATGATGTAGAAGTTAATATCGTTTGGAACCCACCATGGACAAAAGATCGTATGTCACGTTATGCGAAAATTGCTCTTGGCATTCCGGACTAAAACTTGGTTAAAAAAAGTGATGTCACCTAAGTTGACATCACTTTTTTTAATGTTTTTGATCCCCCTGGCTGTGCCAGCGGTTTCGTAAAGTTTAGCACATACTGCATGGGGCATGTACGATACTTAATGTATTGGCTTAATTAAGAGGGAGAGATTATGTTGACTAAAAAAACAGTTATTGTTGGATTGGTTGGGAGTTTTGTAGTTGTTAATTTGGTGGTAATGGTTTGGTTGTATTCTAATTTCAATGAAGGTGTAAGTAAATCTGATCAAACGACCCATGACAAATTAAGGCAGTATATAAATAGCTTTGAAGAGCTTGAATCTTCTTATAATATAGATTTTGATAGTTCAACTAATCGTGCAGTTGATCATGTAAGTGTTCAAATTCAATATGTCATTGGATTGGTTGAACAAGAGATTATTAATAAGGAGCTTGAAAATGTAAAGGTTGAAAATATTGACAATATCTTATTTGAAATCAGAGATTCGAGTGATTCTATAAAAGGTTTAGTGTCTAGTGAAGGTTTTTTTAGCAAAGAGAGACAGTATTTAGAATCTAGTTTGGATACTTTGCAATTATTGGAAGATTTAATAGATAGATTTAAACAGGAAACCACCAACTATACCCAAAAGGATCATTAAAGTAAATGTTGTTTTACTCATATTCCTCATCCATTCTATCTGTTTTAATTGATGGATAATATTGTACTTTATAATGGTAGAAAATTCTAATATTTTATAAAACAATTAGATATTTATGTTTTGCCGATAATAGCAACAATCTTTTAAAGAAAAATAATCGCCAACACACCAACAGCCATACAATAATAAGCAAAGTATTTAAGCTTACCAGCAGTCATGACATTGATAAATAATAATAATGCAAAGTATGAGGCGATGATCGCTGCGATTAACGCGATGACATATAAGATGAATTGACTGGATAGTTCAGGGCTGTTTAACACATCATTTACAGCAAAAATCATCGTGCCAACACTAACTGGAATATACATCAAAAATGAGAATCTGAGAGCACTTCGGCGTCTAAAACCGACTAACATAGCTGCTACGATCGTTGCACCTGAGCGGCTAATTCCTGGCACTAAAGCAATCGACTGAGCAAACCCAACAATAATTGCATCAGTCAGCGTAATTTCTCCATCACCTTTATAGCCTTTTAAGTTTCGAATAATCCATAAGGCAATAGCTGTTAATATTAAAGTGACACCGACCAATTTAACATGGCTTAAAATCCCACTAATCACATCTTCAAATAATAAGCCCATAACGCCTGCGGGGATCGTTGCAATAAAAAGTAAAAATAAATAATAAAAGTCTTGTTGGGTTTCTTGTTTACGATTAATTATATGACGGCTACCGTTAACGGCTAATTGGATGATATCTTTTCGATAAATCATGATAACCGCAATAAGGGAGCCGAAATTAATAAATGCCTCAAATGTAATGCCAGGATCATCAACACCTAACATTGATCGAAGCATGACTAAATGTCCGCTTGATGATACGGGTATAGGCTCAGTAAAACCTTGAAACACGCCTAAGAAAATAAACCTTATAATTTCAATCAACTCAGCCATTATATTTACCTCCTATAGACTCCCCTTTAAATATGTAAAACCTGTGCACATGTCTTGGGCTGTTTGAATACATTGTACTTAGAAAGGGGAGGTTACATTGGTACATCATACAAAAGGTCACAATTATGAGCTTTGTAAAAATCACATGAAACAACATGTCCTAGTTGAAACGACAACAGGTGATCAAGTTGAAGGTTATGTCATAGACTTAGATGATGAACATGTCCATTTGGTTGTACCGTCACACCAAATTCCTGAATTACCAGTGCGGTTCGGCGGCCCATTTGGGGGTTATGGAGGATATGGTGGTTACGGTCATTATGGCTATGGGTATCCACCACAAGGATATGGTCTAAGTCGGTTAATTATTCCATTAACATTTGTAGCTGCGCTAAGTTTATTACCATGGTAAATGGATAAAAAAAGAGGTTGACTTCCTTCAACGAGTGGTAAGTCAACCTCACTTGCTATTCATTCGGTTTATCCTTAAGAACTCCTTCACTTAAGATCACTGTTACTAAAGTAAATGTAACTGCAATGGCAACAGTACCTGTAAGGTCAAATGAATAACCAGCCATACTACTGATTACATATACAATCATTGCACTAAGTAAAAAGCTCCAAATAGCCGTCCAAATTACACGCATATTTTTCACCTCATTTATCATTACGTTCCATTCTATAGTTTATCAAAGCTACAATAAAAAATAAATATAAAAATTTTGGCGAATTAGATAAGCTTATTAAAAATAAATAAGGAGATTAGATTTTTATGAAGGTTTTTGTCTATCCTTGTTTTGAGAAGTTGGGTTATCAGCTCGTTGATTATTACTTGAATAGTGGAAACAAAGTCGTTGGTTCTGGGTCGTTAACGACAGAAGATGAAATGTTTTATTTTGCGATGGTTGGAAGAAATGCTAATTTTCAATTTGTAGAGGACCTTAAGGAACTTGATGGGCGGGAATCGTTTGATCAGGCGTTTATAATTGATGAAGAAGTCGATGTTCAAGCTAAGCAAATATTTAAAATAACGACCAATGAAAGCTAAAATTCAGAAATTTAAACACTTGCTATTTTAAAATTTTGCTACCACAATAGTTAATATAGAAAAATAATCGTATCGGGGTGTCTCGAGGTTGTATAAATGGCTGTTTTTAATCATTATAACACCAACTATTTTAACTAGTTGTGGTTATTTTGATGATGGACAACTTAATAATGTTGGTATTCTTTTAGAAGGAACCATTCACGATGAAACTTGGGGGCGTGGCGGTTACTTAGGGGGCCTTAATATAAAGGATGAGCAGAATGTAAGTGTTTTAATACGTGAGAATATTGATACGAATCGTAAAGCAGAAGAAGCTGTACAAGACTTTGCTAGACAAGGGGTTAATTTAGTTTTTGGGCACGGCTCAAACTTTGGTCGAGTTTTTGATCAAATTAATGAGTATCATTCTGACGTTCATTTTATTTATTTTAATGGCCAGATCTTTGATCGAAATATTACGAGTGTTAATTTTGATGGTTATGATATGGGCTTTTTCTCAGGAATGTTAGCAGCTGAAATGACTGAAACAGAGCATATTGGGATTATCTCAGCCTTTCATCATCAAGATGAGGCGCAAGGTTTTTATGAAGGGGTTCAGTCTGTTGATCCATCCATTAACACAACGATAAATTCTGTTAATAGCTGGTATGATCAGCAGCGCGCGATTATGTTTTTTGAACAAATGATTGAAGAAGATGTTGATGTTGTCTATCCAGCAGGAGATGGCTTTAACGTGCCAGTGATCCGGTTAGCTGAACAATATGATCTTTATGCGGTTGGATATATTCATGACCAATATGAAGTCGCGCCAGAAACGGTTATCACCAGTACCGTTCATGAAGTTGAAGGAATATATCCGGAATTAGCCCAAATGTTTGATGATGATATGTTGCCATCAGGGATTATGAATATAACATTTGATGAAGAGTATATTTATCTAGGAGAGTATGGTGATGCGGTTTCGACTCACTTAGCTGCCCATTTAGATGAAGTGATCGAAGAATTTTTAGAAACAGGTCAGTTACCGCATTGATTATGAATAACTTTTTGCCATTTAAAAGATAGTAAGCTTTTAAGTGGTTATATTTTTTGGTAAAATTAGAACCAGGTCATAATATATGATTATATTAGTTAATCGTTAGGAGATGACATGCATGAAAGCAGGTTTAATTGGTACTGGGCACTATGTACCGGAAAAAGTCGTTACAAACCACGACTTAGAAAAGATTGTTGATACTTCGGATGAATGGATTAGAACGAGGACAGGAATTGAAGAAAGGCGAATCGCTTCTGAACAAATAAATACTTCAGATATGGCGTATGAAGCTGCTGAGATGGCCTTAGAGGAAGCTAATATTAAAGGTGAAGACATTGATATGATTTTAGTTGCCACGGTCACGTCTGACATGGGCTTTCCATCAGTGGCTTGTCAATTACAAGAGCGCTTAGGTGCAAGGCAGATTCCAGCAATGGATATTAGTGCTGCATGCTCTGGATTTATTTATGGAATTGTAACAGCAAAGCAGTTTGTTGAAGCTGGTGTTCATCAGAATATTTTAGTTGTTGGGGTGGAAAAACTATCTAAAATTACGGATTGGTCTGATCGAAATACAGCGGTTCTTTTTGGAGACGGAGCAGGAGCTGCGGTCGTTTCGAATGTGTCTGAAGATAAAGGTATATTATCTCATGAGCTTGGTTCAGATGGATCTGGTATTCCATATCTCCATCAAACTGATGAGGACAACATTTATATGAATGGGCGTGAAGTGTTTAAGTTCGCTGTTCGTCAAATGGGTGAGTCATCATTGAATGTGGTCCATGAAGCAGGTTTAACAAAGGATGATGTTGATTACCTTATTCCACATCAAGCGAACATTCGGATTATGGAAGCAGCTCGTGAAAAATTAGATATACCAGTTGAAAAAATGTCCAAATCAGTTGATCGTTATGGCAATACATCAGCAGCATCAATCCCAATTGCATTGTCAGAAGATGTAAAAGCAGGTAGAATTAAAGAAGATGATGCAGTCGTCTTAGTTGGATTTGGTGGCGGCTTAACTTGGGGTGCAGTTGCTTTAAAATGGGGTAAATAAATTTCAAATGGATAAGAAGGATATAGGAGGTAAATGAAAATGTCAAAAAGACGTGTTGTAATAACAGGTGTCGGAGCTTTGACTCCATTAGGTAATGATGTTGAAACAATGTGGAACAATTTACTTGATGGTCAAGTAGGTATTGATCAAGTAACAAAGGTTAATCCAGAAGACTTCCCTGCTAAAATTGCAGCTGAGGTAAAAGATTTCGATCCATCGTTATATATGGATAAACGTGAAGCGAAGCGCATGGATTTATTTACGCAATATGCCGTAGCCGCTTCAAAAATGGCACTAGATGATGCTGAATTAACAATTGATGAACAACTAGCACCAAGAGCTGGTGTATGGATTGGTTCAGGTATTGGCGGTATGACGACGTATGAGGAGCAGTTTAGAAAGTTTTTAGAGAAAGGGCAACGTCGCGTTAGTCCGTTCTTTGTACCGATGATGATCCCAGATATGGCCTCAGGTCAAGTATCCATCTTATTTGGTGCTAAAGGGATTAATTCTTGTACTGTTACAGCCTGTGCATCTGGCACGAATTCAATTGGTGATGCGTATAAAGTTATTGAACGCGGTGATGCTGAAGTCATGATTACAGGTGGTAGTGAAGCGCCGATTAATAATATGTCATTTGCTGGCTTCTCAAGTGCGCGTGCATTAACGACCAATGATAATCCGAAAGCAGCTAGCCGCCCGTTTGATAAGGATCGTGACGGTTTTGTAATGGGTGAAGGTTCAGGTATTGTTATTCTTGAATCTCTTGAATCAGCAGAAAAACGCGGTGCTAAAATTTACGCTGAGATTGTAGGGTATGGATCTACAGGTGATGCGCATCATATTACCGCTCCAGCTCCAGAGGGTGAAGGGGCTGCTCGTGCTATGAGGCAAGCATTAGATGATGCACAAATAAGTGGAGAAGAGATAGATTATATTAATGCTCATGGAACAAGCACTGAGTTGAATGATCCGTATGAAACAAATGCTGTTAAAACAGTTTTTAAAGATCACGCTTACAATCTAGCGATGAGCTCAACGAAGTCTATGACAGGTCACTTACTAGGAGCAGCGGGTGGTTTAGAAGCAATCGTATCGGTCTTATCTATAAAGCATAATGTCATGCCACCAACTGTTAATTATGACACTCCAGATGAAGACTGTGATTTAGATTATGTGCCAAATGAAAAACGTGAAAAAGAAGTGACAGTTGCTATGTCCAACTCTTTAGGTTTCGGTGGTCATAATGCTTCATTAGTGTTTAAGGAATATAAATAATTTTTAAAAGATATAGCCAAACTGGTCTAGTTATACTAGGCCAGTTTTTTTGTGTTAAATATTAATGTTTAGTGATTTCGTTACATATATTTAAGTAAATTAGATGGACGAGTCATCTATGGACGAGCATCCTTATGAATGGGAGATGCGAATATGTGGCAATTAGTCTTATTTTTCATTGGTTTTGGCTTTACGTGTGTAGGTTCTGTTTCAATAATTGGTTATTTGAATTTTTTACCAGTCGGGATGGGTTTGTATGATTTTATACTTTTTATTTATAAAAGACCTGAGTGTTATTTACTGCCAGCCGGCGCTTTTTTAATGGTTTTCGCAATGTATAAAAAACCATTTAGTTCATAAATTAAGAATAAAAATATGTCACTTGGTGATAATGAGCATAAACGGATTAACACTTAAAGTGAGGGATGATTGATGATGTACGTTCATGATATTTGGGTGAACTGGTTTGAAGGGGAAGAAAATGGTTACAATGTTTGCCATTTTCATGAGTGGCGAAAAAATGATTCAATAGAGCTACTCGACCAAGTCCCAGTTGTGTATGTAACAAAAGAACTATTCCACTACATAGAAAACGATATGTCAGATTTACCAAAGTCTTTGTTAGAAGCTGTTTATAAACGTGCATACTTAAAAAAACAACATAAGAGAATCTCCCTAGAATATGCCTTTGTTGCAACTGATGGACACCAGGTGATGGTAGTTGATACGTTAGGTTATGATATTCCAGTAAGAAAAAGTCGTGTCATTCCGAGGCAAGAGCGACTAGTGCTAGATTTAATTTCACATAAACGACCGTTAGATTTTTCTTTTAAAGCGAAAAAGAATGTGAAAGAGTATCATATATTATCATTGCAACCAGAATATATGATGGGTCTAACTAGAAAGGAACGTCAACTTAAGCACTTGTTGATGTTGATGTTAGATCAGCTAAAGCAAAGTAAAAGGATTGCAGAGTTACGCTACTGGCTAACTGAATGGCACCCTGATATGTATCAAGAAATTCAGCATATGACATTTGATGAAGGCTTTGATTTACTTCTTGAAGAAGCACGTGGCGGTTGGAGCCAGAAGCATGATGAAATGTGTGAGAAGATGGCAAAAGGACAGCCGTTTTTCGAGCGTCTCTGGGAAATGGAACAACAAAAGAAAAATGTGCTAAAGAAATAACAGAGGGCTTGCGCGTTTAGCGCAAGCCTGTTTTTAGGTGTTTTCACCGGACGCCGGTGCGTTATTCAAAAGCAACGTCACAAAAAAACTGAATTGGCATTAAGGTGCCAATTCAGTTTTTATTCAAGAGGTTCACACTTTATCGCTTTAAATGAACACGGCCGAGTCCCATTGCTTTTTTAGCTTTTTTAAGCATTTTGTTTGCGGCAAATGAGGCTTGTTCGGCACCTTCATCTAAAATTGTATCAAGTTCCTCTGATTCATATAGTTCGTGATAGCGAGTTTGAATAGGTTCTAATGCTTCTATAACTACTTGAGCTAAGTCTTTTTTGAAATCACCATAACCTTTACCTTCGTACTTTTTAGTAATCTCCTTAACTGATTCACCTGAAAATCCAGAATATATGTTTAATAAGTTAGTGATACCTGGCTTATTTTCTTGGTCATATTCAACAATTCCTTCTGAGTCAGTAACTGCACTCTTGATTTTCTTCTCAATTTGTTTAGGCTCATCTAAAATATAGATCGTTGCTTTTTGATTTTCATCTGATTTACTCATTTTACTTGTTGGGTCTTGTAGTGACATGATTCTGGCCCCTTGTTCTGGGATGCGAGGCTCAGGTATTGTCAAAATATCATTATACTTATTATTGAAACGCTCTGCTAAATTACGTGTTAGTTCAATATGCTGCTTTTGATCTTCACCAACAGGTACAAAATTAGTTGAATATAACAAAATATCAGCTGCCATTAATGGTGGATATGTTAATAGCCCTGCAGATACACCATCTTTTCCTGATGATTTATCTTTGAATTGTGTCATGCGTTCAAGCTCTCCGACGTAAGCTACACATTGTAAAATCCAAGCCATTTCTGTATGGGCTGGCACTTCTGATTGAATGAACAGCATAGACTTTTTAGGATCAATGCCAACAGCTAAATATAGTGCTGCTAATGATCGGATTTGATCACGTAGCTTTAATCGGTCTTGTGGGACGGTAATGGCATGCTCATCAACAATACAAAAATAACAAGTATAATCATCTTGTAGCTCGGGAAATCGGCTTAATGCGCCCATATAGTTACCGATTGTTAAAGATCCGCTTGGTTGAATGCCTGAAAAAATAGTACTCAATATTCTCACCTCATTATGTTTTATTCAATAAAAAAACCATTCTTCCCCAAAAATAAGGGACGAATGGAATCGCGGTACCACCCTTGTTATCTCAATGTGAGATCACTCAGTGTTAGCCTTTAACGGGAGCCAGCCGGTACAAACTAAAAAACTGCTCCAAAGCCCCCAATTTCCAATATAACGTAATGTCTGTTCACACTATCCAGACTCACTGATCAATAGAGGTTATAATGTACTAAAGCTCTTTCATAGCATTTAAATAAGTATTCATTTCAAAACCGTTGTATATAAACATTCAATTTTTGTGGGCAATCAAATCAAGCTTCCTCGACTTGATCAACTTATTCTTCATTTGATGTTGTTCCCACTGCTCTTATTATATGTGAAGTTCAGTGTTGTTGCAAGTTAATCCATAATTATGCCTAGAAATTTGAACTAAGCTTTTTTGAATCTAAATCTATTGATGGATTTTGATATTTTTTTTCGAACGAATTATCAAAAATTCAACAAATACTGTCAAAAACAGATTATAATAAATATAGATAAAACAACTTGGGGGGAGTGGAACTATGAAGAAGTGTCGGCTTGTCATTTCATTAATTTTATTAGTCGGTCTCATTCAATTAATGTCTTTTGAACAATCATTGAATGCTGATGAAACGAGTGTTAAACATGCAAATTTATTTGGAACTTACGAAAGTAATCTACAAACAAAAGAGTTACCAAATCCAATTCCTCGCTTCACATTTGATACTGGCTTACATTTTGAGTATCCAGAAGCTGTAAGAGGTATTTATGTTACGGGACATTCTGCTGGAGGTTCTCGATTTGAGGATTTAATTGAGTTTCTAAATGATACACCGTTAAACTCAATGGTTATTGATGTAAAAGATGATTATGGAAATATTACGTATAAGCTTGATGAGGACCATGTTGCTCACGAGTTATCAAATAGCTATATGGACGACCCTCGTGCGGTGTTAGAGCGCCTTGAGGAAGAAGAAATTTATCCAATTGCAAGAGTGACTGTGTTCAAAGACTCTGAATTAGCTGAGACGAAACCGGAGTGGTCATTTAAAAAAGATGGGGAAGTTTGGGTGAATGGCCGTGGTGAAGCGTTCGTTAATCCATTTGTACAAGATGTTTGGGAGTATAATGTCGAGGTTGCTAAGCATGCAGCTGAGTTAGGTTTCCAAGAGATTCAATTTGACTATGTCCGATTTCCAGAAGGATTTGAACACCGTGATGAAGACCTAGACTACACACGTGGGGATTATGAAGATGCTGACTTAGATAATGTTAGAGAACGTGTTAGAGCGGTAAATGAATTTGTTGAATATGCTTATAGTGAATTAGAGCCATATGATGTTGATGTATCTGTTGATATTTTTGGTTATGCCGCAACAGTAGAAGACGCACCAGGGATTGGACAGAACTTCTTAGGCATTTCTGAAAATGTGGACGTTATTTCATCGATGATTTATCCAAGTCACTGGACATCGTACTTTGGGATAGATGAGCCAGACCGCGAGCCATATAACGTGGTTAATGAGTATGCTCAAGTAGAAAATGAGTTGTTAGCTGAACTTGATTCTCCACCAGTATCAAGGCCATGGCTACAAGATTTTACAGCTTCTTGGTTATACTCTTCTGGTAATGTGTTTACTTACGGTCCTGATGAAGTAGAAGCGCAAATCCAGGCGCTATACGATAATGGTATTTATGAATACTTATTATGGGACCCTAGTAATAGATACACGAGAGAAACAAATTTTGACCCACAATAATTCTCCAAAAGAGCCTTGGTTCACTCCAAGGTTCTTTTTTTAGGTGCTTAAGTTTAAAGTTTTTGGCAAATTTCTTTTATTTTAATGAATATGGAAGTTTATATGTGAATATTTGAGGGATTATATGGTTGAGGGGAAATAGTCAATTCATATAGTAATTAATCTTGCTGAGCGAAACTAAATGCCGTTTAACAGAATTTTCCCGGTATTCTATAATAAATAACAGAATGATGCATTCACTGATTTTGGTGAAAACAACTTAAGAAGGAGTAGATGTATGAATTGGTATGAGAAGCTAAATGAGTATTTTCCTGTAGAAGAAATGAAATCTAAGGAACATATGGAGCGTTTGTTGAAGGAAAGAAGTGATGTTTATTATAAGGATGAAGATGAACATCACGTCATGATGTATGCGGAATTTGAATCATTTATTTTTATAGATTATGTTTATGTGTCACCTAAAGCTCGCGGGCAAGGCTTAGGTCAAAAATTACTTGAGCAATTAAAAGAGCACAAAAAGCCTATTATTTTAGAGTTAGAACCCGTTGATTATGATGATACGGATACTGAGAAGCGACTGCGTTTTTATCAACGTGAAGGGTTTAAGCATGCTAGGTCGATTGGTTATACACGCCGTTCGCTTAAAACTAATGAGTTAAATACATTAGAAATTTTATATTGGTCACCTGATGAAGAATCTGAAGAAGAGATTTATGAAAAGATGAAAAAACTATATGAACAAATTCATACGTATAAAGACGAAGAAATATATGGTGAATCGTATCAGCCAGTTGATGAAGTATTAAAGATTGATCGTGAACGTGAACGTGATTTATTTGAAACACTTAAAGACCCAAAAGGTGTGTAAAATATGGTATAATAAAGAGGTTGCCCAATAATGAGGGGTAGCCTCTTTATTAAAGAACGATGTAAATACTGAGTTCTAGGTTGATCGCTTGAATTTCACGGTCGCGGATTAGAAAAAAATTAATAATTTTATTAAAATAGGTTTATTTATTTTAATTAAGGGTATAACAATAATAAGACAGAAATCGATATTGTGAATATTTCATTACAACTAGTAAGACCCACTATTCAACTACATAATTTTATTGTATAATTAAATTAGTTAGATTAGAGTGATTCTAAACTAATATTCTTTTCAATATATTCTGTTTCATGTCTAAAGCCGTTTTAAAGGAGAGTGAATGGCATGGTAACTTTATTTACTTCACCAAGCTGTACATCTTGTAGAAAGGCAAGAGCATGGCTAGAAGAGCATGAGATTCCTTTTGAAGAACGAAATATTTTCTCAGAAAATTTATCATCAGATGAAATTAAAGAAATTTTACGTATGACTGAAGATGGCACAGATGAGATTATTTCGAAGCGTTCAAAAGTATTTCAAACATTAGATGTTAGCTTAGATCAAATGCCATTAAAAGATTTGATCGACCTTATTCAAGAAAACCCAGGACTGTTAAGACGTCCAATTATTTTGGATGATAAACGACTTCAAGTTGGGTATAATGAAGATGAGATTAGACGATTCTTACCAAGGAAGGTTCGTTCTTTCCAACTAAAAGAAGCCCAACGTTTAGTGAATTGATTAACAAGTATAATATAAAAAGCCGGACCAATTGTTAACTGGTTCGGCTTTGTCTGTTTAGTAAGCTTCTTTTTTCCTCGAGGTGTAACCGATCAAGACTACAAATATAATAGCAACTAGCGGGAAGATTAAGTGCACGAGTGGTAGATGTAAAATAAACGGTTGAAGTTTAACTTCTTTTAATATTAACTCTGCACTTGTATAGGCTAACAAACTAGCACCGAAATAAATAATGACCGGATATTTATTCATGAAATGTAGGATGAGTTTACTACCGAATATAATGATCGGAACTGACACTATTAAGCCGAACATGATTAAGTAAATATTTTGATTTGAGGCAGCAGAAATGGCTAGTACATTATCGAATCCCATAACAACATCCGCAATAATAATTGTCTTTACAGCTCCAAACATTGTCGCAGATGCTGAGATATTTTTATGTGATTCATCTGATTTCTGTAACAACAACTGAATTGCAATGAAGAATAGGAATACACCACCAATTAGTTGAACATATGGAATGGTAAGTAAGTAGATAGCGATAGTAGCTAACATGAAGCGGAATAAAATCGCAAAGGTTGTCCCAAGTATGATCGCCTTATTTTGTAGGGACTTAGGTAAATTGCGACTTGCCATAGCAATCACAACTGCGTTATCTCCACCTAGTATAAGGTCGATCCCGATGATGATTAAAACAGCTTTCAATATGTCCCAATTTATTTCAAATAAAATTTCCATTAAAAAACCTCCTTTTTTTACGTGACAAAATGGTTTATTTGTTTTAAAATAGTGGACTAAATACTAATAAATTCATGGGTTGTCCAACATTTGCATAGGTTGTCTTAAGTAACGGAAAATGCACTAGGTCAAACATGGAATTTTAAAAAGGGAGTCAAAAGCATTTTCAATTAACTTTCACCTAACATAAAATATGAATAAGAAGAACTCTTTATGAAATGATTGAAGAATTTTGATTCCGGGTATTGTAGGAGTAAGGAGTTTAGGGTAGTCCTTCCCAGCTATTAAATGCTTACGAGAAGGGAGAGGAGAACAATGGAAATAGAAAGAATTAATGAGAATACACTAAAATTTTATATATCTTATGGTGATATCGAAAAACGAGGATTTAATCGCGAAGATATCTGGTATAATCGCGAAAAAGGCGAAGAGCTATTTTGGGAAATGATGGATGAAGTGAATGATCATGAAGACTTTAGTGTCGATGGACCGCTATGGATTCAAGTTCAAGCACTTGATAAAGGTCTTGAGATTGTCGTTACGAAAGCGCAAATTTCCAAGGATGGTAATAAGTTAGAGTTACCAGATATGGATGATGAAGGTAATAGTTCTGGTGTGACGCAAGATTTAGATAATTTTATGGATCAAAGCTTTCCTAAAGATGAGTCATCAAAAGATGAGCCGAAGAACAATAAAAAGAAAAGACACCTAGATGATGATTTAACGTTAACGATTAAATTTGAAGATATTGAAGATGTAATCTCCTTAAGTCAATCAATGAATGATACTCGTTTTGTCGATGACCGTCTTTTCGCTTACGAGAATCAATATTATTTACACATTGCTTTTCCAAATGGCTTCTTAAGCGAAGATGAACAAGAAGATTATATTAGCCAATTGCTTGAATTCGGTGACGAAACAGGCCAAACTATTTATTATTTAGCAGAATATGGTGTTGAAGTTTTTGCTGAAAATGCCTTAAAACAGCTAAAGAAACATTTTAAATAACTTTGACTGGCAGGCGTTAGCTTGTCAGTTTTTTTATTATGATTAAAAGTGATATTTAAGTTAATCGGCCTACTTGTACTTATGCATTTTTAAATTAATTTTGATAAAATTTACCCCTCTCATTAATAAATTATTTCATTAAGACTGTGCGCTTTGTCAAAAAAGGATGAGATAATCGCATCGTTTTAAAAATATGTAGATTTATACTAGCTTGCAAAATGTTGCTATATTTTGTATTGTAAATCTATATTATATATACATAGTGGTTCAAGCAGAGGGATAGAGAAAAGAGGCTTAGATGTTATGCTTAAGTGGATTCAAGTGCTGTTGTTTTCAGCGATTGTAATTGGGATCGGTTATCTCTCATATGTAATTTGGGAAGGTCGACTCATAACGACGTTCTCTATTTTTGTGACAATTTCTGCTATCTTAATCGTGTTTATTATATTTATAGAGAATCGTCATCCGTCCCAAACAATCAATTGGATTTTAGTTTTTGCTGCTTTTCCTGTGTTGGGTTTCTTCTTTTATTTATTATTTGGTCGTAACTATACGAAAAGAAAACGTTATGATGAAAAGCAAGAATTAGATGAGCAAGCTTTTAGTAAGATTGAAGGGCAAAAGTCTATTACCGAACAAGACTTAAATCAAATGGGAGATCACCAAAAGATGTTCTTCCGCCTTGCCCATCATTTAGGTAATTCACCGGTTTCATTCAATTCAGAAACGAGCGTTTTGACAAATGGGGATGAGAAATTCCCTGCCATTTTAGATGCGTTAAGAAAAGCTAAACATCACATTCATATGGAATATTATATTGTTCGTGATGATGAAATTGGTAGCGAGATTAAAGAGATCTTAATTGATAAAGCCCAAAGTGGAGTGGAAGTACGCTTCTTATATGATGCAGTAGGCAGCTGGAAGTTATCGAATGCATATAAAGAAGAATTGCGAGCTAGTGGTGTTAGATTTAAAGGATTTGCACCAGTTAAATTGCCTTTTATAGGTAATCGGATTAATTTCCGTAATCACCGAAAAATCATCGTTGTTGATGGTGAATTAGGCTTTATGGGTGGTTTGAATATTGGTGATGAGTATTTAGGGAAGGATGCTTATTTTGGAGAATGGCGTGATACGCATTTATTTGTAAGAGGTGAAGCGGTTCGGTCTTTACAAATGATTTTCTTACAAGATTGGCATTATGAAACGAATGAGTCATTACTAAAACAAGACTATTTATCGCCTGAAATGGTTTTAATGGATAACCAAGCAGGCGGTGTCCAAATGATCGCTGATGGCCCAGATACTCAGTGGGAGAATATTAAGAAATTATACTTTTCAATGATTATTTCTGCTAAGAAGTCAATTTGGATCGCATCGCCTTACTTTATTCCTGATGAAGATATATTAACGGCAATGAAAGTTGCGAGTTTAAGTGGTGTCGATGTACGTCTACTTGTACCAAACGTTCCTGATAAACGTGTGGTCTTTTATGCTTCAAGGTCTTACTTTCCAGAGTTGATGGATGCGGGGATCAAAGTCTATGAATATGGTAAAGGGTTCTTGCATAGTAAGATTGTAGTCGTTGATGAGGAGTTGGCATCAATAGGAACATCAAATATGGATATGCGTAGTTTCCATTTGAACTTTGAAGTGAATGCCTTTTTATTCAGAACAGATAGTACGAATAAGCTGGTTGATGATTTTAAGGAAGATTTTCGTGTATCAAAACAAATTGACCCTCAAGAATTTAAAGAGCGTTCTATATTTATTCGTGTTGTCGAATCATTATTTAGGTTATTATCACCGCTGTTATAATTAATGGCGGTGGTTTTAATAATATAATTATAGGAGTGATGTCTATTGCTAAAGGCAGTAAATGCTAATGGACAAGCAGTTATTTCGTTCAGTCAACCAAAAGAAAGACTTGAGGTGATTAGACGGGAGGACCTGTTTTGTCCTGGATGCAAGAAACCAGTCATTTTAAAAGCAGGGGAAGTGAATATTCCTCACTTTGCTCACCGAAGTGATGAGAATTGCTCACATGGGCAAGGTGAAAGCGATGTCCATCTTAGTGGTAAAATGCACCTCGCTAAATGGTTATTTAGCCAAAAATACCCCATATACCTCGAATACTTCATAAAATCTATTCAACAACGAGCTGACCTTATTACAAAAGTAAAAAACTATTATTATGCAATCGAATATCAGTGCTCTCCAATTGAACCTCAAGAGATATTAGCAAGAACAGAAGGGTTTCTCTCACAACAAATAATTCCAATCTGGATATTTGGTCCATCTTATGAAAAACCATTTAAACATTCCTTTTATAAAGTAACACCTTCCATTCGAACGAGTTTATTATCCCAACCGTATGTTAATACGCCAAGATTCTTTACTTATGACTCAACGCAATTTACTTTATCGCTCCATGAACCCAGCATAATTCATCAAAATCTAGCCTTCACGTCATCGAGAACCAAGCCGATTACACAATTTTCTTTTCATGATTTATTGTTTAGTGAAGCAAATGATCAAAATGAACAAGAACAATGGATTTATCAAAAACGACGATTCCGAACGAAGCAACGTGAATTTACATCAGATGCTGAAAAGGAGTATCTCAATTATTTGTACGAAGACCAATTACACCCTCAATATTTACCTTCTTGTATTTATCTGCCGGTAAAGAATTATCACCTTTTTAAAGACCCAATTTATATTTGGCAAACTCATTTTATATTAGATATATTTAATACAATAAAATTAGAAGAAGCGTTAAGTTGGAAAGATATTTATTGTAAAATGAGTTCTTATTTTACTTCAAGATTAACATCAGCTTACCCGAATTCATCCATGCACCCTTTATATGATTATGTTAAGACGTTAGTGAATTTAGGCTATTTAGAAAAGAATAGCGATCAGTATATTAAGAAGAAAGAAGTCCATTTTCCAAAGACATTAGATGAGGCGTTAAAAGAAGACCGTGAAGTTGTGGGTCAGTTATTTCATTTGTAAGCTGTATTAAATTAAATGGTTATTGTAGGTCGCTTTTAATGCAAATTAAAAGTACAAACACTATACTTAACAACAACCACTTATATGCTTAGTTAGTGTTTCAAGTTTTACTTTATGCTTAAAATTTTATAAAATAGAGAATAGTAAGAAAAATATTAGGAGGTTACATACGTGTCAAAATCGACTGGGTTAAAAACAAGAGAAGAAGTACCAACGGAATTAACATGGGATTTAGAAGCAATATTTTCAACAGATGAAGAATGGGAACAAGCCTATAAAGAACTAAAAGAAGAGTTTCCGAAGATCTCAGAGTATAAGGGGAGTATTGCTGAATCGGCAAACAATTTACTTGCTGTTTTACAGCTAGAAGATGAATTGCGTATTCGTCTTCAGAAAGTCGTTGTCTATTCACACATGCGTTCTGATCAAGACACGGCTAATAGTAAATATCAAGACCAGGATGCACGTGCGAATTCTTTAATTGCTCAAATGATGAGTGCGTTTAGCTTTGTAACACCTGAAATTTTAGCTATGGAAGATGAGAAGATCAAGCAATTTATTAGTGAAAATGAAGAGCTTAAACATTATGAAAAGACGTTAAGAGATATTATGAAATCTCGAGTCCATGTTTTATCTGAAAAAGAAGAAGCACTTTTAGCTGAAGTGTCTGAAGTAACATCAACACCAGGTAATGCATTTAGTATGTTAAATAATGCAGATATTGAATTTCCTATGATTAAAGATGAAGATGGTAACGATGTTCAGCTATCTCACGGCCGTTATCGTGATTTTCTAGATTCTAAAGACCGTTCAGTACGTAAGCAAGCTTTTGAGAAAATGTATGAAACGTTTGGTCAATATAAGAACACATTCGCTGCAACTATTAGTGGTCAAGTAAAAAAGGCAAACTTTTTTGCGAAGGCACGACATTATTCCTCAGCACGTGAAGCGGCATTAGATCAAAACAATATTCCTGAACAAGTATATGATCACTTAGTTGAGGCAGTGAACGACCGACTATCATCATTACATCGCTATATGGAATTAAAGAAGAAAGTGTTAAACGTTGATGAGCTTCACATGTATGACATTTATACACCACTTGTAGATGAGAAGATTAAAGTGACAATAGATGAAGCGAAAGATTATGTTTTAAAAGGTTTAAAGCCTCTTGGTGAAGAGTATTCATCAATTGTAGAAAAAGGTTATAAAGAGCGTTGGATTGACTGGTTAGAGACAAAGGGTAAGCGTAGTGGTGCCTATTCATCAGGTGGATATTTAACGAATCCATATATTTTAATGAACTGGCAAGATAATGTCGATAATTTATTTACATTAGCACATGAGTTAGGGCACTCACTTCATAGCTACTATACTCGTCAACATCAGAAGCCGCGTTACGGTGATTACTCTATTTTCGTTGCTGAAGTGGCTTCTACGGCAAATGAAGCACTATTAAATGATTATTTATTAAAGACATTAGATGAGAAAGAGAAGCGTCTATACCTATTAAATAATTTCTTAGAAGGCTTTAGAGGCACTGTATTCCGTCAAACCATGTTCGCAGAGTTTGAGCATGAGATTCATCAGCGTGAACAAAACGGTGAAGCCTTAACAGCTGAAAAGTTAACAGAGATTTATTATAACTTAAATAAAAAATACTTTGGTGAAAATGTTCATGTTGATGAGGCGATTGGTTTAGAGTGGGCGCGTATTCCTCATTTCTATATGGGGTATTATGTGTATCAATACTCTACTGGCTACTCAGCTGCAACAGCATTAGCAGCGAAGATTTTAGAAGAAGGAGAACCTGCAGTTGAACGTTATAAAGAGTTCTTAAAGGCAGGTAACAGTGAAGACCCGATTGATGTCCTTAAAAAGGCTGGCGTTGATATGACGACTAAAGACCCAATTCTTGAAGCGCTTGATGTCTTTGAGGAGAAGCTTGATGAATTTGAAGCATTGTTAACTGAATAATAATTTAAGCAACAACCAGCTAAGCTCAGTTGGTTGTTGCTTACATAAGTAATTTGAAAGCAAAACCAACTTCACCTAACGATTTCATTAAAGAAATCGTCTTGTTTTGCTATATGAGTTTTTCTGAGTGAGAACAGTTATAAATAAAAATAACACTAAAAATAATAGTGGAAAGGAGACCCACCTAGGGACCAACTGCATCATTCCAAAAAGATTAAACAAAAAAGCACCTATAATCAGGATCAACCAGAAGAAAATTTGTAGCATGTTCATCGTTCCCTTCTTTGATACTCATCATATGGTGCTTTTAAAAAAAATATTCTACCTGTTCTCTTTTTTATATTTCCAAAACGTACCATATTTAACTGGAATCCGTTCAACTGTTTGAGCCAGTTGAAGTTTTTTTAATTCTTTCTCTGTTTTTTCCTCTGACCAATCGAATACGACGGATACTTCTTTTGATGCGACAAATTTAAAGTGAGATAAAAAGTCTATAAGTTCAGGTTTTACAGAAGGCCTAGGCTTTCTGTTCATCATTTCAAATAAGGCTTTAACATAAGTATCATAATCATATAATCCAGATACTTTGATCCCGTCTTGGTCTGCTACACGATTGAATAAGACAATCGTTGGCGTTTGTTCGACTTCCATTTCCTTTGCGAGGTGAATATCGCATTTTAATGCTTTTTTTGCTGTTTTGGAATGTAAATCTTTTTGGAACTCCTCTACATCCAAATTGACTTTTTCGGCAACCTCAAGTAGTACGTTTTCATCTGAAATGTTCTGTTTGTCTAAAAATAAATATTCACGTAATCTACGTAAATATTTCATACCTAAACGTTGGCCTTGAAGTTCTGCTGCTTTAATTGAAAGAGATGTTAATATGGGTGAAGAAACAAGTTTTGATTGTGGTGAATCATCTTCACAGTTCATGCCAGTTCGTTTGGATAATTTGTGATAAGAACCCTGTTGCTGCTCGGCTCGTTTTAAAGATGAGATATTCATCTCAGTTGATTTACCAGTCACGACTGTCCGTAACCTAAAGTAACATCCATATTCAATTGCTAGCTTTTTAATATAAGGCTCAAATGACCAACATTCAGAGCATAGTGGGTCGACAAATAAATATATTTCTACTGGTTTGTTTAGTAAATTACAAAAGTCAACTTGGGAATTATCATTCGATGTAAGATTGCTCATAACATCTGCTGTTTGATCCACCACATCGATTCCCCTTTCAAACGATTCTACTACTCCGGTGTGTTCATCATATGATTAGCGGTCATCGTTAATCTTTCAAAGATTGAACTTTTGTATGGCTCTTCAATTTCAGCTTCTTCTAAAGCCTCTGACATGCAATCTAACCAAGCATCTCGGCGTGTTGGTGTTATTGGAAATGGTCCATGTCTGGCACGAAGCATAGGATGACCATGTTCTTGAATGTATAACATTGGTCCACCGAAGAATTGCGTTAAAAATTGTTTTTGTTTTCTTTTAGTTTCAGTTAGATCTTCTGGAAAAATTGGAATTAAATCAGGGTGATTAGCCACACGTGCATAAAAGGCATCCACGAGTCGCTCTACTGCCTCTTCACCTCCGATTGCATCGTATATATTAGCTTGTGAGTGTGACATATGATTATTCCTCTCTCTCTCTTTGTATTTATTTTAGCAACGGTTGTAATGAGTATCAATTAATATGAATAGGGAAATGCTGTTAACTAAATGATCGTGATGATTACGCCTTTTGATGTGCAAGTTAATTTTTAACAGTTCCCAAAAAACGTGCAATTTTATTTGATGTTGCTCGTTGTTTAATTTTAAATCGGTTAAGGATCTTCTCAAACAATTGCTTACCTTGTTCATAATTTGATACTTCTAACTCTAATTCGTAATCTTCTCTACCGTTGTATGTACTATGGTCTAAAACAATTAAGCAGTTATCATACTGTTGTTCATAGCGAATCGTTTGAAGTGTTCCTTTGTATTCTAATTCGTTCCCATTAATGCCGATTTCATCTAATTGTTTTTTTATATTTGGTGGTAGGTCAATTAGATTTTTATACCATTCGTTAAATTGTGTTTCTGAGATGGAATCGTGTGTTTCGAGTAATCCGTCTTCAACGGGTTGTTTTAAAGTGGCTATATAATGACCACCTTTTTCCCGTACTCTTAAAGCTGCATGCTTATGCTTAAGTTGAAAATCAGCCGTCTCGAAGTAGTAATTAGTCTGGTTTTTAGCTATAGTGTAATCGTTAATGTAATGCTCGACTAATGCATCATACTCCTCTTTAGTGAGTAAATTTTTAAATTCAATCTCAATCTCTTGCATCATCTCACCTCGTTTAACTATTTTTCATTATGACGGATAATTTAGTAATGTTCAATGATTATGGCAACGGGCAGATTATGGTACAATGGTTGTGTGTAAGACATCATGGCGAAAGTGGGGGAGCATCGTTTGAAATGGGATATCTTTTTAGCACCATATAGTCAAGCAGTCGACGAATTAAAAATTAAACTAAAAGGAATGCGTAAACAATTTGACTACGAGTCTCGACATTCTCCCATTGAGTTTGTCACCGGTAGAGTAAAACCGATCACAAGCATTGTTGACAAAGCAAAAAGACGAGACATTCCAATTCCAAAAATAGAAGAAGAAGTACAAGATATTGCGGGCTTACGTGTTGTTTGTCCGTTTGTGGATGATATTTATGAAGTTGTTGATATGATTAGAACAAGACAAGATTTTGAAATTGTTGAAGAAAAAGATTATATTGAAAAGAATAAAGAAAGTGGTTACCGTTCATATCATGTCATTATTAGTTATCCTGTTGAAACGATTCACGGGGAAAAACGTATATTAGCTGAAGTTCAAATTCGAACATTGGCGATGAATTTTTGGGCGATCAATGAACATTCATTAAATTATAAATATTCAGGTCAAATGCCCTCTGATGTAACAACTCGATTAAAAAATGCTGCAGAGGCAGCGTTTCGACTAGATGAAGAAATGTCAAAGATCAGAAAAGAAATTCGCGAAGCACAAGAGTTTTTCCGTCGAAAAAAAGATTAGCTTAAAGACTCTCAATAAAAGGTGGGGTTGAATTGAAGTTTGCAGTGCAATGCCGAGGCGATCAAGCTTCAAAAGAAATTAAGTCAAAGTTTAAAAGTTACTTATCTGAATTCAAATTGGAATATAATGAAGAAGAGCCGGATTTAGTTATTTCTGTAGGTGGTGATGGGACCTTATTAGAAGCTTTCCATCGTTATGTCCACCGTTTAGATGAGACAGCCTTTATCGGAGTACATACAGGGCATTTAGGTTTTTATGCTGATTGGGTCCCAGAAGAGCTAGAGAAATTAATTATTGAAATTGCGAGAACACCATTCCAAGTAGTGGAGTATCCTTTATTAGAATTGACGATTCGACCAGCTGAATATGATGAAGAACACTGGTATTTAGCTTTAAATGAAATTTCGGTTAAAACAGCAGAAGGTTCAGTTGTTTTAGATGTTGAGATTAAGGGTGAGCACTTTGAAACATTCCGTGGTGATGGTTTATGTATTTCAACACCATCAGGCTCGACTGCTTATAATAAAGCTTTAGGTGGCGCCATTATCCACCCATCATTAGAAGCATTTCAAATTACAGAAATGGCATCAATTAATAACCGTGTGTTCCGTACGGTTGGTTCGCCGCTCATTTTACCGAAACATCATACAGCTGTTATGAAACCGAAAAATGACAGGAGCTTTTTAATTACGATTGATCATTTAACGATGACGTTTAATCATGTTCACAGTATACAATGTCGAGTGGCAAAAGAGCGCGTTAGATTTGCTCGTTTCCGTCCATTTCCATTTTGGAAACGTGTGCACGATTCATTCATTTCAAATGAGCGAATAGAATAATAGGTGTGAGCTCCCAAATGAAATTAACCTGGTCTGTCAGTCAAACATATCATCAGTGGCTCGTACGTGATTACTTGATACACGTACGAGCTTTTTCAAATCGATTACTTAAAGAAATAAAAAAAGAAGGGGAGATTTTAGTCAATGGTGAGGCTGTAACGGTAAGAGCTAAATTGTATACAGCTGATCAATTGACTATTCATTTTCCTATTGAGAGGCGTAGTGAGCGGGTAGTGCCAGTTTATATGCCTTTAAAAGTCGTTTATGAAGATGATTATATATTAGTAGTAAATAAGCCAAGAGGCATAGCAGTATCACCTAATATGAATGATTTATCTGGTGTGACTTTAGCAAATGGTGTTTTGGATTATTTTGACCGACAAGCGCTTCAATCTACTTTCCATGTCGTCACTCGCCTAGATCGTTATACCTCTGGATTAGTGTTAATTGCTAAACATCGTTACATCCATCATTTATTACAAGGCAGTGAGGTGAAGCGGGAATATGAAGCCTTTGTCTCTGGTCAATTGAAGTGTCAGTCAGGGACAATTGACTTACCTATAGCTCGTAATCTTCCTTCGATTATCGAGCGTAAAGTCAGTGAAAATGGAAAACGAGCCGTTACGCATTATCGTGTGAATAAAAAAACAGCGCAAGGCTCGCTTGTTGAAGTCAGACTTGAAACAGGAAGGACACATCAGATTCGTGTTCATTTTGCCCACCTAGGTCATCCTTTACTTGGAGATGACTTGTATGGTGGTGATCGATCCTTATTATCAGGACAAGCTTTACATTGTCAGTGGTTGACTTTTAACCACCCGCTAACGAAGAAGGTGGTTAAAACGTATGCGACGAAACCAGTTGAATTAGTAGGGTTGATTTAATCATCTGCTTCAAACATATATTCTTTCTTTCTAGAGTGTATATTTAAGACAAGTCCGATTGCTGCCATGTAAACTAATAATGATGTTCCGCCATAACTTAAAAATGGCAATGGCAGACCAGTTAAGGGTAATAATTGAACAGACATCCCAATGTTTTGGAAGATTTGGTAAGAGAACATACCAACGAAACCAACTGCAAGGTATGTGCCAAATGGGTCACGACAGTCCAATGCAATCTGGATAATGCGGTAGATCATTAAAAAATACAAGATAATGACAACACTAGAACCGAAAAAGCCAAATTGTTCAGCAATAGCAGTAAAGATCATGTCGGTGTGGCGTTCGGGAATGGATAATTGATAATTGCCAATTCCTTTACCAAATAATTCACCAGAACCTATTGCTAACATGGAACGGATCACCTGCATAGCAGAGCTTTGCTCATAAAGATGAGGGTCCTGCCAGGCTTGAATTCTGTGAATGGCATGTCCAAATGGTGTGTTTTCTATAATAAATTCAATAAATCTGTCCGTGTATAATAAGTATATGGCGGCAATGATGATACTAAATAGCGCAAAAATCCCGAAGATCATTAGAAGAACTCGCCAACGGATTCCTGAGATTAAAGTTAAAAAGGCCATGATCGATAGTATGACTAAAGAAGAACCTAAGTCAGGTTGCATCGCAATTAGAATAAGAGGCGGTAAAGTTAGACCGACAATCTTTCCTAAAAGCACTAAGTCATATTTAAGGTCTTTATGAGTCCACTTTTCGTTATGTGATGTGATCACGTGGGCTAAGGTTAGGACAAGAAACACTTTCATAAATTCTGAAGGTTGGATAGAACCAAATGGTAAATCATACCAACGCGTTGCCCCTAACCGCGTATCACCCCATAAAAATAGTCCTGCTAACATCCCGACACCTAAAATATAAACAGGCCATGCAAGCTTTCGGAAGCGATCAAAATCTAATATCATAATCAGGGCGATCCCAATTGTACCGAATAGAAACCACATAAGTTGTTGCATTGAGAAGTTAATATTTGATAGATGCCCCGGTAGGTGAGGCTGTAATGTATATAAAGTAAAACAGCTAATAGCTATTAAAGCTGTCATGACGAATAGTAAAAATGTGTCAAATCGTTTTTCGTTACCACTACTGTTCATGAGTATACTCCTTTTAAGTTATCATCTATTCTATTTTCAAGCATTTATGTAAGTTCGTCAATGTGAACTCTTTAACAGTTTATGAAAGTTTACAATTAATCATAGAAAAAGATTGTATAAGTCATTTATTTTATATAAAATAGTAGTAGGTACTAATAACAAACCATAATTTCTATGACTGGCTAGGAGGTCAATCAAATGAATTTTTCTTTAGAAGGTAAAACATATGTTGTCATGGGTGTTGCAAACAGACGTAGTATCGCCTGGGGTATTGCTCAAGCCCTACATGATGCTGGAGCAAGATTAGTATTCACTTATGCGAATGAACGCTTTGAAAAGCCTGTTCGTGATTTAGCTCAAACGTTAGATCGTGATGATTCATTATTTTATGAATGTGATGTGACGAATGATGAAGCAATTAATACAACATTCGAAACTATTAAGAACGATGTTGGTGTTATTCATGGATTAGCGCATTGTATTGCTTTTGCGAATCGTGATGAATTAAAAGGCGAATTTATAAATACATCACGCGATGGTTTCTTATTAGCACACAACATTAGCGCCTTTTCATTAGCTGCAGTCTCTCGTGCTGCTAAAGATGTCATGACTGAGGGTGGAAGTATTGTCACGCTTACTTATTTAGGTGGCGAGCGCGTCGTTGAAAACTATAACGTTATGGGGGTTGCGAAAGCGAGCTTAGATGCCACGATGAAATATGCAGCGAATGACTTAGGTAAATATGGTATTCGTGTTAATGCCATTTCAGCTGGACCAATTCGTACATTGTCAGCAAAAGGTGTCGGTGACTTTAACTCAATTTTACAAGAAATTGAAGCGCGTGCACCTTTACGTAAGCCAGTGACACAAGAAGAGGTTGGCGATGTTGCTTACTTCTTAATGAGTGACTTATCACGTGGTATGACAGGCGAAATTTTACATGTTGATTCTGGTTATAACATTTTAGGACGATAAGCGAATAATTTAATTTCTAAGCGCAAAGCAATCTTTAGTTAAACTGAAGATGCTTTGCGCTTTTTTTCCCTCTCACTACCCTAGGCATTTATGCATAAGATAAGGTGATAAGAAGTAAGGGAGGAGTTTGTACGAATGTCTGATAAACAAGTAAAGCCACCACTATTATTTATTGCTCAAAATAGTGATTTTAATCTGACTGCCAAGGCTCAGTCACAATTTTATAGTAAAAATGTCGATGAGTCAGTTGATGAGTCAGTTGAAGAGGATGTTGGAAAAGAGGCTGAGTTAGAACAATCTAAACGACGTAAGTTTCAAGATATGAATTTAGAAGAAAGGTTAAAATACATGGTTGATCTGCCAAGTATCCTACCGAAAATGAAGTGTGAAGTTAAAACAGATAACCAAACATATATTGGGACTATTGAAATGTGTGATGAGGATATTTTAATGCTTCGAACTGTTGATCGTGGTTTTCGTGTGAAGGTTAAACGTGGAGATATTGAAGATATAAGATTAGTTGGATTTTAAATCAAATACGAGAATAAAAAAAGAGTCTGCTATAAATTAAGCAGACTCTTTTTTTGCGGTGCGGAATTAAGAAAGTGCGTTAATTGCTGGTAAACAAGTAACGTGGCAGAAGCATTCTAAATCAACTGTAATGCAGATGCCTGTTGCGCGCAGGTTTGCTGTCTTTTGTTTAGTAGGATCAGGATAACCTGTGTGCGTATCAGAAGGGTCACGCAAGATTTCTAATGTTGCACAATTGTTATCATCAATGCTGTTAACACGGAAAAAGAAGCTATCTAGTACTGTTCTTTGTTGATCATTACGTGCTCCAAATCCTCTAAACGGTTTGCATTCACAATATAGTAAAACGGGTACTGTATCTAAACTGTTAGGAGCTGTTGTATCACCTCGTAGGTCTTGGATGGATTGTTCACAACCTATATCACAATCATCATCCACAATGTCATCCTGTGCATCCACAATCTGACGAAGAATGTCAGCTACGCAATTTGTATCATCTTCAATACGACGCTTATCGCGGCAAGACATAAGCAATCTCCTTTCTACTAGTCAATTGACCTTAGTTACGATAATAATGTATGCATTTTACCTAGGAAGGTGTGGGCATTAGCCAAAAAAAGTTTTTAAGATTTAAAAGAATTGAATATGAAATTACAGGGCACCAACCTAAGCTAATTTAGAATTGTTGAATATACTAGTTAACGAAACGCCTAACACTTAAAGGAGTGAAAAGCATGTCCGATTCTAAAAAAGAAATTCATGTAAAGGACTTAATCATTAAGGCTGACAATGTTCACTTTGAGCCCCCTGAAAGAGAATCGCATCCGTGGTTTGGTCCTCGCATGATGGATGAAGAACCTCGTGAGGAAATGATGGAAGATGAGGTTAAGATGAAAGATGACGATCAAGATGATGGTGAAGAAAGACGCCCACCATTTTTCTGGATCTAAAGGTGTGTCTGGGAACTCGGAGAAAATTCGAGTTCCTTTTTACGTTTTATACCGTAAAAGAGACAAATTTCTTAAAAAAGGTGTGATAATCTATGCCTGATCGATTCATTTTATTAATGAAGCATTTACAAAAGCTCGCGAAAGATACTAATCAGTCGCCACAACAAAAGTTTAATAAGCAAACAAAGGAATTTCATGACTGGGAGAAAATGTTGGAAGGTGATGCTTCTAAAATTGAGAAATGGATGCAAGATTTAGGTAAGAAAATCGACAAACCTTAATCGTTAATTGCGAATAGTTATAGTAATTAACGGGTATATGATTAGTAGAAGAAGGAGGTTGGTCATATGGGATACATTTTGCCAGTTGATCAACATCAGTATAATCAATATCACCTTAGAGTTTCTGGTGAAACAAAGTCGCCTTATATCATTGAAAGACCTTTTCGGGTAGAACTTGAAACGAGAAGAAAGCAGTCATATGAGTATAGAGAAGAGCGTCTACGTATGAGCAGGCGTTATCGTAAGCAAAATCATAATCACCCTAAAAATGCTAAACAAGCAGAAACACTCCAACTCTACACACGAGAATCTGTTCGAAAAAAGCCTAATGAAAAGTATTTAGCAGAAATAACAGGAAAAGGACAGTACTTTAGCGAAAACATTTAATAGGGAAAAGCGCTAAAGAAAGGATTCCGATAAATGAAGATGAATCAGTTAAATCAAAATTGTTATTATTTTTCAAGCTCTGTCAATGTTGGTTATGTGCATGAAGGTAATCAAGGGTTGTTAATTGATGCTGGCATTGATGAGTCAGCAATTCGTAAGGTGGTTAGGCAATTAGATGAACAAAAATTGCCGATCACGCACCTTTTGATTACTCATGCCCATGCTGATCATTACGGTGGAGCAGCTTATTTAAAGAAGAAATATAATATTAAAGTAATGGCTCCAATATTAGAAGCGGCAATTGTTGAAAATCCGATCATCGAGCCAATCTATATGTTTCAAGGGAATACCCCGCTTAAAGAGTTACGGAATAAATTTTTAGAAGGACCGCCTGTTGAAGTTGATGAAGTCGTGAGTGAAGGGGATTATCAGATTGATGGCTTTGATTTGCAATTGATTGCAACACCTGGTCATAGTTACCACCAGCTTGCTGTAGCAACGTATGGCATTTTATTTGCAGCTGATAGCTATTTCGGAAAGAAAGAGTTAAACAAGCATAAGATTCCTTATATTACATGTGCGAACGATACGATTACTAGTCTAGAGAAGCTTTATCAAACAGATTTTGATGGTGCCTTACCTGGACACGGACCTTTTGAACGAAATTATCATGAAACAGTGAAGGCTAATATTGATTATCATCGTGAGTTATTAACTGTGTTGAAAGAAATGGTTGATCTAGCTACACACGGTATATCACATGAAGATGTCGTGTCTTCAATGTGTGCAAGGTTTGATGTGAAAGCTGATCAATTGTCGATGTTTTTAATGTTTAGAACAGCAGTGACAGCCTATATTAAAGCTTTGATTGAAAACAATGAAATTAAATGTGAGGTCGAAAACTATAGAATGATTGTGAAGTCACTTACGTGAACTACTCACCACTTAGCTGACGCTTGAAGTGGGAGCTTCTCACTTCCACCCGTTTAAAGAAGATGCGAGTGGCCAAAGATTAAGCTTGTTGCCAATAGAATTTGGTAACAAGCTTTTTTGATATAAGATTCAGTTGTATGTTGTATGGTTTAAAAAGGCATGACAAATAGGCCTTTTTCTTGTGTCCATTCTGCATACATCACATCTTGGATCGTTAGTCCTTGTTTTTCGACTTCATCCTTGATATGTTCTAAATCCCACTCAATTTCTTTTAAGTTTTCATCAACTATTTCGCCATCTGTAATGATTGTTACTGGCAACTCTACTGCTTTTGGTGTTTGGTTTAATAATTCATTTGTGGGTGTTTGGTGTATGAACTTTTTTAGGACGTTTATAGAACCATTTGTTTCAAGAACTGCATATTCTACTTCTTGGATTGAGAAGACATTTTTATCTCTTAATAAATGCATAAATTGGTTCATATCGAGCTTTGCCTTTTTTAATAAGTCCCGCTGAATCTCACCGCGCCGGATAATCAAGGAAGGTGAGCCTTCAAGGGTTTTCCGTACTCGTCGAAATTTAATTGTCAAAGTTTCAATTGTGAAGATTAGAACGCCCCATAATGTAACGGCAAACAAGATCATACTAATACCAATTTCCTTATCATAAAGCGCGTTACCAATTAATTCACCTAAGACAATGGCTGCGATAAAGTCGAATGGGGTAATTTGTGTGATTTGAGATTTGCCAATTACTTTCGTTAATGTAAATAATGCAGCGAATCCAACCATTGTTTCTATTGTAATCCGTAAAAAATCCATAGGTTCAGTCCCCACCACAAAAACCCCCTCATTATATAATCAGTTCATATTATTTGAGCAAAGTGGTTTTTCATGCATTGAAGTGAAGGTGAAATTTCTAGTGGATTGTATATATTTTTTTACGGGACTCAACCTATATATAAGCGGACTAACTTTGGAAGGGGGAATGGTGATGAATATGCAAGGGAAAATGACGATTATATTAGTTGTTGTTGGTACAGCTTTAGCTTTGTTTTGGTTAGGGTATCACTTATTAGTTTAACTTGTAGATGTCGGCTATACGATGCTTTAAGTGCAATAAAAAACCGCCTAATAGGGGCGGTTTTTAACGTTATAAATCTTTAACCATGGTTACATGTGGTATACCAGCATCCATGAATTCACCTGATATTGTTTCGTAACCAAGGTTTTTATAAAATTCTTCGGCGTAAGTTTGTGCGTTCAGTTTTGTTTTAGATAAACCTTTAGTCCTAACGATATCTTCCATTGCTAAAATGATATCTCGTCCAAATCCATTGCCACGTTCTTCTTTTAAAACAGCAATGCGTTCCAGTTTACCGTATTCATCAACGAATCGTAGTCGACTGGCAGCAACAGGCCGTCTTTCTAACGTGTAACCAACAAAATGTATGGCATGCTCATCATGCTCATCCATCTCTTCTTCTAAAGGTACATTCTGCTCTTCTACAAAGACTACTTTACGAATATCAAATACTTCATCTTTTTGTCTTTTTGTTTCTGTTTGTTGCACGTTTAGCATGAGCCTTTACTCCTTATCGAACTTAAATGTTTCATAAACTGTCCAGCTTCCATCATCAAGTTGATATAATAACTGGAATCGGTCGATTGTATCGCTAAGTTCGAATTTAGATAACCTTAAGCTACCGTAAACATCGGAGTGTTCATCTTCGGATAGTTCCTGACTAATCGTAATATGCGGAACAAATTTATGTTCACGCTCAACCGGGAAAGGCTCTTCATGCATTTTTTCGTTTAAATGAATTAAACTACGATTTGCTTCCACCTTCAAATAAACGGTGTGGGTCGCTGGACTGAAAGAGCTAACACGATTAATTTCAATGTCAAACGGTTCCATTTCATTGGCAATTTTTTTACAAGCTGCTGCAATTTCTTCAATTTCACCTTCTGAAGCTTGGAATTGCTCCTTTAAGGTAATGTGCGGTGGTATTAAAGAATAACGTGGGTCATATCTCATTCTGTATGAATTAGCTACATCTTGTACGTCTTTTGATGGAAAAATCGCGATTCCATATGTCACTGGTGCCATGAATAAATCCCTCCATGTTTCAATAATTATTTTCCGATAAAACTGATTTATGAAGTATAGATTATATTATATCAGAAAACCCTTGGAAAAATCGCCCCATTGTGCTTATTTTCCGAAAATATGTTCAATGGCGTTAGGTAAATCTTTTTGCCACTGCTTCCAAGTATGGTCACCTTCAAGTTCTTTATAAGTATAATCTGATACGTGATCTTTTAGAAGTTCATTCATTTCACGGTTTGGGTTTAAGAAATCATCAATGTCCCCATAAGTCGTTTCAACTTCTTCTTCATCAAGACCAATCGTGTGATAGATTGACATTGTTTCAATCTCATCCGTTTCTTTAATGAGTTTCTCAACACGCTCATCGTAGTAAGGTGACTGCATAATCACTTTCCCAAAAGTGTTAGGATATTTTAAGGCTGTCATTAATGAAACAGTTCCCCCTAATGAATCTCCCATTAATGATCGGCATGATTTGACATGATAGCTTGGTAATTCTCTGTCTAAAACAGGAACGACTTCAAAGCGCAAAAATTTCATATAAGCTTCCTGTTTATCACTTTCAGGGTGATACTTATGCCAACGATCATCACGATCTTTATAATGTATACCACAAAAGATGGTGTTTTCAATCTTACCCTCATTATGCAATTTATCACTAACTCTTGCTAAACGTCCAAGCTGATAGTAGTCATCACCATCTTGGACAATGCATAAATGGTACTTGTAAAGTGTTGAATAGTTTTCTGGTCTGTAAATATTGATGGTGAACGTTTCATTCATATATTTACTTTCTATTTCACGCTCAACCATTGAACCATCTCTAGCCAAGTCTAATACCTCCATTAGTTTTGGTTTTGTTTTATTTTATCACATATCTTAAAAATCGCGAATATTACGATTTGTCCAACCTCTTCATCGTGGTATAATTAGGAAAAGGAGGAGGAAAGTATGACGACGTATTCGAACCACATTCGTAGCAAAGAAATAGAACAAGCAGCTCTGGAATGTCTTGAAAAACGGGGTGTATCTATTTCTAGTATTGCAGAAATTGTATTTCAAATGCAAAAACCTTACAATGAATCGTTAACTTTTGATTATTGTGTTGAAAGTGTTTACCGGGTATTAGAAAAACGTGAGATCCAGCATGCATTGTTAGTCGGAGTGGAATTAGATATGTTGGCTGAAAAAGGTCAGTTGTCAGAACCTCTACAATCATTAATTGCTCAAGATGAAGGGCTCTTTGGTGTCGATGAAACAATCGCCTTTGGAGCTGCTTTAGGCTACGGGAGCATTTCTGTAACGACTTTTGGCTATTTAGATCAAGAGAAAAAAGGAATTATTGAAAAGTTAGACTCTAAAGAAGGCGAAGAGTGCCACACATTTTTAGATGATATGGTGGGCAGTATCGCCGCGAATGCTTCTAGTCGCGTTGCCCACCGTTTACGTGACATTGAAGATGGATTGAGTGAACGGGAAATAGAGATTCGTGATCAAGAGGATAGGTATTAAATATTTATTTAAATGGTGGATGATCTGCAGTATATGAATTGAAGCGAAGAGAAAGTCGCTACGCAGTTGTCAGTTATTTATTGGCGGCGGGCAAGGTATTGCGATGGTTATTGAGAATAAATAGACTTATGAAAAGAACTACATTTTTATCAATGTGGTTCTTTTTGCGTGTGTGCTTCTTTTAGTTGACTAAGGTGTAGGTTAAATGTCGGACGAGAAGGGGTTAATGTCGGATGGGGGTGAATAATTGCCGGACGAAGAAGGGGTTAATGTCGGATGGGGGTGAATAATTGTCGGACGAGGAAGGGTTAATGTCGGATGCGGGTGAATAATTGCCGGACGAAAAACA
>NZ_BAAACZ010000008.1:0-52175 GCF_039521975.1 Alkalibacillus silvisoli
TGGTGACACGTGGAGCTGACGGATACTAATCGATCGAGGACTTAACTTAAATCAAGTGATAAAACACGTATTCGGCTTTGGTTGATTCTTATCTAGTTTTGAAGGTATTGGACCTTCAATTAATCTGATATAATGATTTGTCCGGTGGTTATGGCAGAGAGGTCACACCTGTTCCCATGCCGAACACAGCAGTTAAGCTCTCTAGCGCCGATGGTAGTTGGGGTTTTTCCCCTGTGAGAGTAGGACACCGCCGGGCAGTTTAATCTCTAATAGACTGGGTTTTAATTAATTGAACTGCAGTCGTAGGAATTAAACTTATATAGCCTGGGTTCTGAACTAAAAGAACCGCAGTCAATATCGCGGGGTGGAGCAAACCCGCTACATTGAAAAACATCTTCGCAGGTTTGCGAGGAGCGTAGACTTCAATGAAAATACTTGCAACGCGACGAGCAGTCGTAGGGATTAAACTTATTATAGTCTGGGTTCTATTTAAAAGAACCACAGTCAATATCGCGGGGTGGAGCAAACCCGCTACATTGAAAAACATCTTCGCAGGTTTGCGAGGAGCGTAGACTTCAATGAAAATATTTGCAACGCGACGAGCAGTCGTAGGGATTAAACTTATTATAGTCTGGGTTCTATTTTAAAAGAACTGCAGTCAATATCGCGGGGTGGAGCAGTCTGGTAGCTCGTCGGGCTCATAACCCGGAGGTCGTAGGTTCAAATCCTGCCCCCGCAACCAAATTATATTACAATATCTTCGTCGAAATACAACTATGTAAGGTGATATCGGGAGCAACCCAGGTTGCAACCAAATTATATTACAATATCTTCGTCGAAATACTACTATGTGTTGCAATCAAATTTAAATATTACCTTAAATATAAAATATAGGTCCGGTAGTTCAGTTGGTTAGAATGCCTGCCTGTCACGCAGGAGGTCGCGGGTTCGAGTCCCGTCCGGACCGCCATTTTTATTTCAGACCATTCAGTACCTTGTGAAATTATTTCACAAGGTTTTTTAATTGCCTTTTAATTAGTAGTGGCTCTACACAATATTTGTGTTTGACTAAAGGTACAATTTGAAGTTAGAGATAAAAGTGGGGCTACAGAACGCCTTTTATTTTTATAAGGCGATGTTGCACTTCTGCCCTTTGATGGAACCGTCCACCGTAATCGGATCACCTGACAACTACGGACCCGACTCAAGAGGGTATATATCATAACATTTTAATACAAGGTGCCTTGTAAAAAAGCACCGTAACATTTGATTTAGAACCAAAATTTCAGTAATTTTATAAAAGCTTTTTATTGTAATCACTTCTCAAATCTTCGTTCATTAAATCTAATTAACTTAACTCTAACAAAACAATCGAATATTTCCTTTAATCGTCATTATTTGCTATGATACAAATATACTGTCTTGACTTGGAGGCTTTAGTCATGAAAGAGTTTGATTTTATTAAACAAATTACTCCCTCTTTTTACAAGCAAAGCTCTGTAGTGAAGGGGATTGGTGATGATGGAGCAGTTATAAAACCTCCTAATGGACATGAGTTAGTTGTAGTTGCTGATGCTATGGTTGAGGGGGTTCATTTTTCATTAGACTATATGTCCTTTCATGATGTTGGTCATCGCGTATTAGCGGCGAATGTTAGTGATTTGTGCGCAATGGGAAGTACACCTTTATATTATATAGTCACAATTAGTGTTCCAACTCAGTATACAAAAGAGGATATTAGCCAACTTTATAATGGCATGCAAGGCTTAGCGAAATCATTTAACATGGATTTAATTGGTGGTGATACGACTTCTTCTGACCAATTAATGATTTCTATTACGGCATTTGGTTCAGTCCTTTCAAACCAAAAGCGTTTAAGGTCACAAGCTGAATTAGGAGATCTTGTTTTTGTAACTGGTTATTTAGGTGAGTCGGGTTATGGCCTTCATTTGTTAGAAAAAAAGGAGCCAGATAGCTATTTTATTAATCGTCATAAAAGACCAGTTCCACGATATCATTTTATCCAAGCGTCTAGTCGTATTGACCGATTGAGCTTAAATGATATTAGTGATGGAATATCAACTGAACTAAATGAAATAGCTGAAGCTTCATCTGTTGATATTACGATTAATTATAGCCAGCTACCGGTTCATACAGATATGGCGACCTTACAAGAGGATTGGTTAAGGGAACTAGTCTTATCAGCAGGAGAGGATTTTGAGCTAGTTGGTACTTGTTCAAAAGAAGCTTGGGTACAGCTAGAAGATGCATGTCATCAGTTTAATATTCCGATCACATCAATTGGACAAGTCAGAATGCAGGCTGGTGAGAGGCCAACAGTGAAACTTCGTGAAGAAGAACGAGATATTGTATTAGATCGGGAAGGTTATGAACATTCTTAGTTTATAGGTGAGTAATATGTATAAATATAAAACAGAAAATGAAGAACAAACACAGTTAGTTGCTAATCAAATTGCTAATAAGTTAAAACCTAATGATGTTTTAACTTTGGATGGTGATTTAGGTGCTGGTAAGACAACTTTTACAAAAGGTTTAGCTAAAGGTTTAGGCGTTAAACGAACTGTAAATAGTCCTACCTATACAATAGTCAAAGAATATAAAGGGCAGCTGCCTTTTTACCATATGGATGTATATCGATTAGAAGATAGTGATGAGGATATTGGGTTTGATGATTATTTTAATGCTGAAGGTGTGACGGTCATTGAATGGTCTAGCTTTATTAGAGACTTTATCCCTGTAGAACGGTTAGAGATCGTGATTGAAAAAATTGATGAACAGACCCGCGAGATCACGCTAATTCCTCACGGTGAACATTTTAAAGAATTATGCAAGGGGATTCAATTATGAATGTGTTAGCAATAGATACTTCCAACCAACCGATGAGTGTTGCTTTGTTAAAAGATCAGCAATTAGCCGCGGAATTAACGGTTAATGTAAAACGCAATCATTCTATTCAGTTAATGCCAGCTATTGATTATATTTTAAATCAGGCCGGCTTACTCCCGAAAGATCTTAACTTAATAGCTGTTGCAGAAGGTCCGGGTTCTTATACTGGGCTTCGAATTGGGATGACGACAGCTAAAACTTTAGCTTGGACATTAAACCTTCCTATTGTTGCGATTTCTAGTTTAGAAATGCTAGCAGCTAATTTAATGTATCACAATAGCTATATTTGCCCTTTCTTTGACGCTAGAAGGGGTAATGTATATACAGGCTTATATAAAGCAACACAGGGGAAGATTGAGCAAGTTGAAGATGATTTTAATACAGCTATGGAAGAATGGTTAGATGAATTAAAAGCTTTAAATGAACCGATTTGGTTTATTAGTTCGACTGACCATAGTTTTGATCATATTATTAAAGACAAATTAGGCGAACATGCTATTCTTATTAAGCATTCGTTAAATTTTCCAAAGGCTGGTGTTTTAGCTTCTTTGGCACTTGAGTGTGACCCAACACCAGTTCATGAATTAAAGCCGCAATATCATCGAATGGTGGAGGCAGAAGCGAAATGGTTAGAGCAGAATCAAAAAAGGTAAAGAAGATGGACCAAGCGATTATTCGGAAAATGGAATTAGATGACTTAGATGAGGTCATGAGTGTTGAATTAGCTTCATTTCAATCACCTTGGAAAAGAGAGGATTTTGAATTTGATTTGATTAAAAATCGGTTCTCTCATTACCTAGTTATGGAAAAAGCCGGGCGAGTAGTTGCGTATTGTGGCGTGTGGATTGTTATGGAATCTGCACAAATAACAAACATTGCGGTTCTTCCTGATGAGCGAGGTAACCAATATGGTGAGACATTATTTAATCAAATGATGAAGTTAACTAAACGGTTTGGTGCTGAAGAATTAACATTAGAAGTTCGCGAATCAAACCATGTAGCTCAAAAAATATATCAAAAGTTTGGATTAGAAGTAGTCGCAACACGTGAGAATTATTATCCAGACCAAGAAGATGCATATGTAATGTGGGTGAAATTAATATGAGTGAAAAGAATGAATTAATTTTAGCAATAGAAACAAGCTGTGATGAAACAGCGGCTGCAGTTGTTCAAGGTGGAACGAAGCTTCGATCAAACGTTGTTGCAACACAAATGGAGATTCATCAAAAGTTTGGTGGGGTAGTACCAGAAGTTGCTTCAAGACACCATATTGAACAAATTACAATCGTCATGGAACAAGCTTTATACGAGGCTGATGTGTCAATTGACGATATTGATGCTGTCGCGGTAACAGAAGGCCCAGGCCTTGTTGGTGCTTTATTAGTTGGTGTTAACGCAGCTAAAGCACTAGCTTATGCCCATGGGAAGCCTGTAATTGGTGTGCATCATATCGCAGGTCATATTTATGCGAACCGATTAGAGAAGGAGTTTGAATTCCCGTTATTATCATTAGTCGTATCAGGTGGGCATACAGAGTTAATTTATATGGAGCAACACGGAGAATATGAAATTATTGGCGAAACCCGTGATGATGCAGCAGGTGAAGCCTATGATAAAGTAGCAAAGGCACTAAACTTACCTTATCCAGGTGGGCCACAAATCGACCGTTTAGCTCAATTAGGTGAGGATACATATCAATTTCCCCGTTCTTATTTAGAAGAAGGCTCTTATGATTTTAGTTTTAGTGGACTTAAAACATCCGTCATTAACAAATTACATCAACTAAGACAAAAAGGTGATGAAATAGACCGTGAGAATGTTGCTGCATCATTTCAAGAGAGTGTGATTGATGTATTAGTGGATAAAACCTATCAAGCGGCTGTGGATTATAATGTAAAACAGCTAATTGTCGCTGGTGGTGTATCTGCAAACCAAACGTTACGCAGGCGAATGGAGCGGCGATTTGCTGATACAGATGTAGAATTAGCGATTCCACCTTTATATTTATGTACAGATAATGCAGCGATGATCGGGGCCAAAGCTTCAATTAAGTATCATCAACAAAACTATGCTTCATTAGATCTAAATGCAAATCCAGGGTTAATGATGTGATAATTCTCCACAACTTATGCACAGTACTGTGCATAAGTTTTTATAAATATTAATTTACCAAGTTGTGAACTTGTGCATAAAACCTGTGGATAAATAACTATCATCTTGTGGATTTTGTTAATAACTATGTGCAAAACTTGATTTGTCAACAAAAATTCCGTGGATAAAATATTACTTAGGCCTATGGGTAAGTAGCTCTAAAAAAACAAGAAGCACACCTAGATTGGTTATGCTTCTTGTTCATAACTTTCAAGCTCTTCTTGCAATGATTCCCATTCTTCCATTAATTTCTCCAATGATTGTTGTTGTTCCTTAATCGTTTGGTTGATTTCTTGTAATTGTGAATAATCACCTGTTATATCAGGGTCTGCCATCTTAGCTTCTTGTTCTTCGATAATTTGTTCATGCGCTTGAATTTCTTCTTCAATCATATTAATTCGTCTTTCAACTTTCCTAATCTCACGTTTAAGCTGTTTGTCTTGTTCAAATTGGGTTTTCCCTGATTGATCTTCTTCTTGAGGTTGTTGTTTTAAAGCTTCCATTGCTTTTAGTTCTTCTTCTTCCTGGATTTTTTCAAGGTAATAATCATAATCACCAAGGAAAGTTCTAACACGATGATGTGTCATTTCCATAACTTGTGTGGCAATTCGGTTAATAAAGTAACGATCGTGTGATACGTAAATGATCGTTCCAGGAAAGTTAGCTAAAGCTGCTTCTAAAACTTCCTTACTATCTAAATCAAGGTGGTTAGTCGGCTCGTCCATTATTAATACATTCGATTTTTTCAACATCAATTTAGCCAATAGAACTCGAGCCTTTTCACCACCACTTAACATTCCGACAGTTTTTAATACATCATCACCTGAGAATAAAAAGTTACCTAATACTGTTCGAACATCTTTCTCAGGCATGAGTGGATAGTCATCCCACAACTCATTTAAAGCTGTTTTGGACCGGTTTAAAGTTGATTGTTCTTGGTCATAATAGCCGAAGTCAACATTAGTTCCTATTTGGACTTCACCATCAACAAATTCCATACGTTTAAGAATGGCTTTGAGTAAGGTTGTCTTCCCAACACCATTTGGTCCTACAATTGCGATTCGATCACCTCTATTAACTCGAAATGATACATTTTGGAAAATGGGTTGATCTAGTGGACCGTATTTTGCTAGTAAATTCTCTACCTTTAAAACGTCATTACCACTCTTTTGTTTGATTTCAAATGAAAATTTAGCCGAAGCATCATCTAAATCAGGATGATCAATTCGTTCCATTTTATCAAGTTGTTTACGTTTAGACTTAGCTCGATTACTTGTAGAATCACGGGCAATGTTACGCTGTACGAAGTCTTCTAAACGTTTAATTTCACCTTGCTGTTTTTCATACTGCTTCTTTTGCAGTTCGTAATCTTCAGCTCTTTTTTCCAAGAAATAGCTATAGTTACCATGATATTTCTTAGAAGATTGAAAAGCGACTTCGTAAACAATATTGACAGTTTGATCTAAAAAGTAGCGGTCGTGTGAGACGATCACAACAGCACCGTCGTAATTCTTCAAGTAAGATTCTAACCAATTCAATGTGTTGATATCTAAATGGTTTGTTGGCTCATCTAATATTAAAATGTTCGGTTTAGCTAGTAGCAGCTTACCTAAAGCTAAGCGGGTTTTCTGCCCACCACTTAAATCATTAATGGGTGTATTAAAGTCGAAATTACCAAAGTTTAGCCCTTGTAAGACGGAGTGGATATCAGCTTCATATTGAAAGCCGCCCATTGATTGGAATTGGTTTTGTTTTTCATCGTACGTATGGAGTAATTGCTCATAGGTTTCATGGCTTTCAATAACATCTGGATTTGCCATTTGTTCTTCTAATTCACGTAATTCTTTTTCTAAAGCGATAATATCTTTAAATACTTTTGACATCTCATCCCAAATGGAGCGTTCAGAGTCTAATCCAGTGTGCTGAGCAAGATATCCTACTGAGACATCTTTAGGCTTAAATAAGTCACCTTCATCATAAGGGATTTGACCTGCCATAATTTGAAGGATCGTGGATTTACCTGCACCATTTCGACCGACAATCGCAATTCGGTCTTGGTGATGTACTTCTATTTTAATTTTCGATAAAATAGGATCAGCACCAAAAGATTTACCTATATCATTCAATTGCATTACAATCATGTTTATTCACCTCAATGTGAACAGTTTATCTTATAGTCATATCATAAAGCAATGTTCTACGTTTTTAAATGGCATTTAGAAAGGAAGAACCTTAAACGATGGATGAAAATAAAATACCACAAGCAACAGCAAAACGGTTACCACTTTATTATCGACATCTAAATAATTTAAACCAACAAGGCAAGCAACGCATTTCATCTAAAGAGTTAAGTGAAGCACTTAAAGTAGACCCTGCTACGATTCGTAAAGATTTTTCATACTTTGGTGAGTTAGGGCGTAAAGGATACGGTTATGATATACAACATTTAATTTATTTCTTTAGAAAAACGTTAGATCAAGATGAGATTGCCCGTGTAGCTTTAATCGGAGTCGGTAATTTAGGAACAGCTTTACTGAACTACAATTTTATTAAAAATAATAATACGAAAATCGAGATTGCCTTTGATACAAATGATGATAAGATTGGAACGACCATTGGTGGCGTTCCGATTTATAGTGTTAATGATTTAGAGAAAGAATTAAAGCGCACTGATATTAGTGTCGCTATTTTAACAGTGCCGATGCATGTAGCTGATGAAATGACAGAACGAGTGGTAACATCAGGCATCGAAGGAATCTTAAATTTCACACCAGCACGTTTGTCTGTACCAGATTCTGTACGCGTGCACCACATTGACTTATCAGTAGAATTACAGTCATTAATATATTTTTTGAAAAACTAGAGAGGATGCAACCCCTCTCTTTTTTGGTAGTTCAATATAATGCATGAAACATTCTTAGATAAAACCTTCCAATTGACTGCCAAAAGGAGTACAATTATTCGTGAGACGAACTATCTAAGGGGAAACGAATGATGAGTAAATTAGCTAATAAATGGTTAGTAGTACTATCTGTTTTATTTGGAACTTTCACTGTAATCTTAAATAATAGTATGTTAAATCCTGTATTGCCGGAGTTTATGCACATATTTGATTCTGATGCTGTTGGGGTTAGTTGGATTTTAACCATCTTTATGATTGCAATGGGAATGACAATGCCATTAACAGGATATTTAGGTGATCGTTTTGGTAAGAAGACGATCTATATTATCGGTGTTTTGTTATTTACTTTGGCTTCAATTCTAGGTGCGTTATCACAAACATTAAGCATGATAATTATCGCCCGTGCAATTCAAGGTGTTGCGGGTGGTTTAATGATGCCGAATGCGATGGCATTAATCTTTAACGCTTTTCCAAAGAATGAGCGTGGTTTCGCTGTTGGTACATATGGTATATCAGTGATGATCGCCCCAGCTATTGGTCCGACAATTGGTGGTGTGATTGCTGAGAACTTTAACTGGATCTTTCTATTTTTAGTTAATTTACCATTTGCGTTGTTAAGCTTATTCTTTTCCATTAAATATTTAAAACCGACTCAATCAAACCCAAATATTAAATTTGATTACATCGGATTTATTATGGTAACAATTGGAGTAGGCTCTCTCTTATATGTCCTTGCTCAAGGTCGTGACCCGGATGCGTTAATGAGCTTAAGCAATGGTCTACTTTTAGTGGTTGGTGTGATCTTAATCGTTGTCTTTATTAAATATGAATTAAGAAAAGACCAGCCATTATTAGATTTACGCGTATTTAAAATAAAAACTTATCGCTATTCAATCCTAGTCACATCAGCTGCTTCTATTGGGTTATTCTCAAGCTTATTCTTACTCCCATATTTAATCCAAGAAGCGTTCGAGCTTGGTATGATCGCAACAGGGTTGATCTTTCTGCCGAGTGCTTTAGCTAGTGGGCTGTTTATGAATGTTGGTGGCAAGCTCCTAGATAAAAAAGGTCCAAGAGTCGTCATACCAACGGGGTTAATTATATTATCAAGTGCCAGTTTAGCGTTTGGTTTTGTTGAATTAACAACCGCCTTTTGGGTTATTGTTGTTATTAACATCATTCACGGGGCAGGTTTAGGCTTTGGTAATATGCCAGCGACAACTGCTGGTATGAATAAAATCCCAGACCACCTAGTAGCACAAGGCTCGGCGATGAATAATTTAATTCGTCAATTCTCCTCTTCATTAGGCATTGTATTTTTCTCAGTTTATTATGAACTTAGAAGAGGACATATGATTTTATTAGATGAGTATTCTATTGAAGAAGCTACATTACAAGCTATTAATGAAGCCTTTATTATCGCAGCTGTTATCATTGCACTAGCTATTCCTGCCGCCTTTAAGATGAAAGGTGTTGAAGATAAAGAGGAGTGATTAGTAATGTGTGGCCGTTTTACGTTAACTGTTGGAGAGAATTACTTAAAACAACAATATAATGCTAAAGGAGAAGTCGACTGGCTACCGAGTTATAACATCGCACCAACTCAAGGTGTATTAGCCGTTGTACATGATGGGGAATCTAATCGATTAGGAAAGATGAGTTGGGGGTTGATCCCTTCTTGGGCGAAGGATGAAAGCATGCGCTCAAAAATGATTAATGCTAGATTAGAAACAGCTGATGAAAAGCCGAGCTTTAAAAGGTTAATGGCGAAGCGGCGTTGTCTGATCTTAGCCGATAGTTTTTATGAGTGGAAGAAGGAAGGCAAAGAGAAGAAGCCGGTTCGAATCTATGCTCCAAATAATGAGTATTTCGCTTTTGCTGGTTTGTGGGACCGCTGGAAGAGTGAGAAGGGAGACATGATTAGTTGTACAATTTTAACGAAACAAGCTAATCAAGACATAGATTCGATTCATCATCGAATGCCTGTTATTCTACCTCGAGAATATGAGCAAGAATGGATTAATTTTGAAGCAAAAGACCCGAGCGAAGTAAAGAAATGGGTTCACGAACTTTCTGATATTCCGCTTAAGCACTATGAAGTTAGTACGTATGTGAATAGTCCAAGAAATAATGATGAGACTTGTATTGAAAGAGTGTAATGGATATTCGAGCGCTGATAAAAATGTGAGAACGCTGATAAATAATCACAAGCGCCGATTAATCCTCCTAACCTCCAAACATCTCATCACCCCAATAACAAAAAAGGTGACTAACGGAAATGTCCGTTGTCACCTTTTTCTACTTTTAAAACCACTTATGACTCAGTCGGAGGTGCACCTGACTTTTCAGCTTGTTTTTCTTGTTCTCGAACTTTGATAAATTTCCGTGTCTCATTCACAACAACACCTGAGAGTAGGAGCAATCCAATTAAGTTAGGTACAGCCATTAAGCCGTTCATCACATCAGCGAATGACCACACTACATCTAACTGAACGACAGCACCTAAGAAGATAAATAGGATAAACACAATTCGGTAGCTTGTTAAACCACGGTGTTTCGTTAAGTAACCGAAACATTTCTCACCGTAGTAAGACCAACCGAGAATCGTTGAGAAAGCAAAGAATACTAATCCAATCGATACGATCATAGCACCTGTTGGCCCTAAGAAGAACTCAAATGATTGTGAAGTTAAGCTTGCACCTTCTTCACCTGACATGTACATATCTGCCATAACAATTGTAACACCTGTAATCGTACAAACTACGATGGTGTCGATAAATACTTGTGTCATGGATACTAACGCTTGTCGACCAGGGTAATCTGTTCTAGCTGCAGCTGCCGCAATAGGAGCAGAACCTAAACCAGCTTCGTTTGAGAATACACCACGTGCAACACCCCAGCGGATTACAGCACCGATCGCACCACCTGCGACAGCTTCACCAGTAAAGGCATCAGTGAAGATGAAAGAAATTGCTTGACCAGCCATTTCTAAGTTCGTAAATAAAATGATTAATCCACCTATTACATAGAATAATGCCATAAAAGGGACGATATAAGCTGTTACTTTACCAATACTCTTAATACCACCAAGAATAACAAGACCTGCTAGTATGGTTAGTACAATACCAGTTGCAGCAACAGGTACACTAAATGTGTCATCTAAAACATCTGATACGGAGTTAGACTGTACCATGTTACCGATTCCAAAAGCAGCAATAGCACCAAAGACTGCAAATAGAACTGCTAACCATTTAAGCTTCAGCCCTTTTTCAATATAGTACATTGGACCTCCAGCCATTTTCCCGCTAGGCTCTTTAACACGGTACTTAACAGCAAGAATAGCCTCGGCATATTTCGTTGCCATACCGAATAAAGCTGAAATCCACATCCAAAATACAGCACCAGGACCACCAAGAACAACTGCTGTTGCAACACCAGCAATGTTACCAGTACCAATCGTCGCAGCAAGTGCTGTTGTTAGGGCTTGGAAGTGAGAGATGTCTCCTTCCGACTTTTTATCCTGACGTTTTGGACTAAATGATAGTTTTAATGCATAAGGCAATGTCTTAAATTGTAGAAAACTAAGTCTAATGGTTAGGAAGATACCAGTACCCACTAATAGAATCAATAACCAAGGTCCCCAAACGATATCACCAGCTATTCCTAGCCATTCAATCACTTTCTCCTCCATCGTATTCCTCCCTTGTAAAATTTTATCCTCTAATATGTTAATCATAATAAACATTTGTAGATAAGACAAGATTAATTCTGAAAATTTAAATTTATCAAACATATAGAGGTTGTTTAATTATTATTCATTAAAACGTTATATATGCTTTCAAATTACTAGACTATAGTAAAAAAGCTCTACAATATAAAAAACCGCAACGTTAAATACGTCGCGGTTTTGGTCTATTACTTTTGTTGTTTTTTCATCGCATTATGAACACCTATTAACCTAATCGCTACTCCAAAATCGATAGATGCGATGATCGCAAATATGACAGTTGCCGTGTTCCAAACAGTTTCATCAGCATATTGAATGGCAATATAAACAAACAGGACACCCATTAGTATATATACCCAAGCTAAAACGAGTGGTGATAATTTCATAAGTTATCCTCCAAAGAATATCATCATTGTGTTTTCTATTTCTTCTAGTTGTCTTTCTAATTTTTCAATATCAACGTTAAGCTGGATTAAAACGACAATCGTGTTCATTGCCATATGTGCAATGATTGGTACGATGATCCGCTTTGTTTTGACATAAAGGTAAGCAAAAGCAAACCCCATAGCAGTATAAGTTAAAATGAACGTAAAGTCCATGTGTACCGCTGCAAAAATTAACGCCGATATGATACCGGCAAAGATAAAGTTCATCCGCTTATAAAGTTCTCCGAAAATAATTTTACGGAAAATAATCTCTTCTAAAATCGGAGCGAAAATAATCGGTAATAAAATAAACCAAATGTTTTCATCAATAATTTCCATAATACTTTGGGTGTTTTCTGAGCTTTGTTCAATTCCTAATACGTAAATATTAATCATATTAGCTACGATTTGAACAGCATAAGCTAAAAACACACCAATAATCGACCATTTCACAATTTCACCAGTTGTTGGTCCGCTTCGCATATTCACTTCGGCAATATCTTTTCTTAATAAATAAACAATCCATAACGTCGCAATAGCCATACTACCGATTGTCCAATATACCATATCATCAATCGGTGGATTCTCTGGGTAATGCATATTGATTAAAATAATCCCTGGTAGCAACTGTGCTACAATATATACAATTAGTATTCCCCAATATCTTCTTGGCACTATAATCGTCCCTTTCTAATAAATCTGCTATAACCATTTTAGTATCTAAAAGCTATTCTATACTAATTAATTTGTAGAAACAAAAATTTTATGGTTTTTACTTGCAAAAAATTTCGTGATTCATTATTATAATAATTGGAATTAGCACTCACCATTGTTAAGTGCTAATAATCATCTTCAACATAATTCAGAGGAGGTTTTGATCATGTTAAAACCACTAGGAGATCGCGTAATTGTAGAAGTTGTAGAACAAGAAGAAACAACAACAAGCGGAATTGTATTACCTGATTCTGCAAAAGAAAAGCCTCAAGAAGGTAAAGTAGTAGCTGTTGGTTCAGGACGAGTAACTGACAATGGCGAGAAGGTTTCCTTAGAAGTGAGTGAAGGCGATAGTGTCATCTATTCTAAGTTTGCTGGAACAGAAGTAGAGAAAGATGGCAAAGAATACTTAGTACTACGTGAAAGTGATATTTTAGCAGTTGTCCAGTAATACAATCTGCTAATAGAGATTAAAACATTCGAGGAGGGTATTGATCATGGCTAAAGAGATCAAGTTTAGTGAAGACGCACGCGGTTCTATGCTACGAGGTGTTGACGCTCTAGCTGATGCAGTAAAAGTAACGTTAGGGCCAAAAGGACGTAACGTTGTATTAGATAAGAAATTCGGTTCACCACTTATTACTAATGATGGTGTAACGATTGCAAAGGAAATCGAACTCGAAGACCATTTTGAAAATATGGGTGCACAATTAGTATCAGAAGTAGCTTCTAAGACTAATGAAATTGCTGGTGATGGTACAACGACGGCAACAGTATTAGCACAAGCAATGATTCGTGAAGGTTTAAAAAACGTTACTTCAGGTGCAAACCCAGTTGGAATCCGTCGTGGTATTGAAAAAGCGACAGAACTAGCAACTGATGAACTACGTAAAATCTCAAACCCAATCGAAGGTAGAGAATCAATCTCACAAGTTGCTTCTATTTCTGCATCTGACGAAGAAGTTGGCTCACTAATCGCTGAGGCAATGGAGCGTGTAGGTAACGATGGTGTTATTACAATTGAAGAGTCTAAAGGTTTTAACACGGAGTTAGAAGTAGTAGAGGGTATGCAATTTGACCGTGGCTACGCTTCTCCATACATGGTCACTGACCAAGACAAGATGGAAGCAGAATTAGAAGATCCATATATCTTAATTACTGATAAGAAGATTTCTAACATCCAAGAAGTTCTTCCAGTATTAGAACAAGTAGTACAACAAAGCAAGCCTGTATTAATTATTGCTGATGATGTTGAAGGTGAAGCACTTGCAACATTAGTTGTGAATAAGCTTCGCGGAACGTTCAATGCAGTAGCAGTTAAGGCGCCTGGTTTTGGTGATCGCCGTAAAGCAATGCTAGAAGATATTGCGACATTAACCGGTGCAGAAGTGATTACTGAAGACCTAGGCTTAGATCTTAAGAGCGCTACAATTGACCAATTAGGTCGTGCATCTAAAGTTGTTGTCACAAAAGAAAATACAACAGTTGTAGAAGGTGCTGGCGACCCTGACAAACTAGCAGGTCGCGTGAATCAACTACGTGCACAATTAGAAGAATCAACTTCTGACTTTGATAAAGAAAAGCTACAAGAGCGTCTAGCGAAATTATCTGGAGGTGTAGCAGTAGTTAAAGTCGGTGCAGCTACAGAAACAGAAATGAAAGAGAAAAAGCTACGTATTGAAGACGCACTAAACTCAACCCGCGCAGCAGTTGAAGAAGGTATTGTTGCTGGTGGTGGTACTGCACTAGTCAATATTTACAGTAAAGTTGCTGGCTTAGCATTAGAAGGTGACGAAGCAACAGGTGCAAGCATCGTTCTTCGCGCACTAGAAGAGCCAGTACGCCAAATCGCACACAACGCAGGCCTTGAAGGTTCAATTATTGTAGAGCGTCTAAAAGGTGAAGACATTGGAACTGGCTTTAACGCAGCATCTGGCGAGTGGGTAAACATGGTTGAAAACGGCATCGTTGACCCAACAAAAGTAACGCGTTCAGCACTACAAAATGCAGCATCCGTTGCAGCAATGTTCCTAACAACTGAAGCGGTAGTTGCAGACCACCCAGACGAAAGTGATGGAGGCGCACCTGACATGGGCGCAATGGGCGGCGGCATGCCGGGCATGATGTAAAACAGCCCATCAACCATTGGTGTGACAGGCTTTTAAAATAACATGTTCATGTTTTTGTTCATGTTTTATCGTAAATGTTTTTAGAGAGGCTTTCCATGAGGTTACTAAACCTTGTGGAAGCTTCTTTTTTTATTCCCTTTGTCATGTGTGCATATATATCCATTGTGGTATTAATATCACTATGCCCTAAACGTTCTTGGATCTCTTTAATGTGTACGTTAGCTTCAATTAATAAAGATGTGTGAGTATGCCGGAATGAATGGGGTGTAACATACTTCTTTTCATCATCCTTTTTACCTTTATTAGTCATATTAAGCAGCCTTTCCATACGCATGCCCACAAGCCTTATTGTTTTAGGGTATCCCTCGTTAGTCGCAAAAATAAAGCTTTCATCCTTGTAGAATGGTTCATTTTCTTTCTTGATTTCATCTTGTTCATGTTTATGTTCAAGTAACAGATTGACAACAATTTCATCAATGGTTATTGTTCTTATAGACTTATCTGTTTTAGGTGTAAGTAATTGATATGCTTTCTTGTTGTTATTGGGATTGTAGTATGTTTTTGATACTCTTAATGTGTGGGCTTCAAAATCAATATCAGACCATTTAAGCGCAAGCAATTCCCCTATACGCAAGCCAGTATATGCCAATGTGGTAAACAGTAATAGATCACTTTCTAAGCCATTATTTTTAGCCATTAATAGAAATTCTTCTAATTCCTCTTTTTCAAGGAACTTATCCCGAATGGATTCATTTTCTATATCATGGACAGTCTTTTTCTTCTTTGGTAGCCTTATTTTTTCAGTAGGGATGCCTTGAATTAAGTTAATGCCATGAGCATACTCGAATACCATATTTGCGCTTGTGTGGATACTTGAAACATAATTCCTGCTAAACTTCTTACTTATTTCATCTATGAAAGCTTGGTATTCTTGCTTATTGATACTTTGTATTGAATCGTTGCCAAACTTGGCAATAGCATGCTTAAGAGCCTTATTCCTTGCCCTTACACTACTTTCCTTAGCATCCACACTGTAATGTTTTTCCCATTCCTTAGTTAGATCCTCAAAAGTTAATGCAGATGGTTCTATATATTCCCCTTTGTGGAATTGCCTTTCAAACATTGCCGCTGCTAGTTGTGCATCTTTCTTTGTTAAAAATCCCGATTTACTTACTTGTTTATCATTACCAGTGATGGGATTTTTACCGGCATAAGCACGATAAGCCCATTTTTTGCCACGCTTATAGATATATGCCATTGTTATTTATCCTTTTTAATGTTATAGGTCATTTTTTTAGTTCCCAACAATTCCAGTACGTTATTATAATAATCTTCTTCATCTTCATCATATTCTTTATATGCTTTATTTTTATTGATTAAATATGCTTTTATCATTTCTTCTATAAATTTCCTATCATCATCATCTAATTTAACCGTTTTAAACATTTTTGTATTATGTTCATCTGTTAAATGAAAGTATAAATCATTTACAGGGAAATCGTATGCAGTTTGAGCAATTATCCCATCATCTGATTTTATATTGAACCTATTTAAGCTTGGTGTATCAAGTAAATCAAAAAATGAATCTACATAGTTAATTTCACTATATCCTGCTAATCTTAATAATTTATTATGGATCTCTTTAATATCAATCCCATCATTATTGGATATTCCCCGGGCTATCCTATCCACTACTTTTCTTGAAGGTGTTTTACCACCGCTTTCAATTTGTGATAAATAAGGTTGCGAAACACCAGTTATTTCATGCAAGTTTTGAACGCTTAACTTGTTTTTAGCACGATATTGGTACAAATAATCTCCTAATGAATTTAATTCCATATTTAATGCACTTCCTTTCTCAAAGCGGTTATTTAATCATATTGTACCCATTTTCATTGATAAAAACAATAAATTATTGATATTCTATTGCAATTTAATTGCTAATGATGTATTATAAAATTATCAATTGAATTTCAATGAAAGGAGAAGTGTTGAAAATGATAACTTTATCCCTTAAAGATAGCCGTAAAATTAGAATGTTAATTGCTATGGATGGAAATGACTTAAAAGGTTTTTCAGAACAAGCCGACATTTCTTATTCGTACTTTATCAGTATTTTATCCGGCAAATATAATCCATCAGTAAGAACTGCAAATAAAATTGCTTCCACATTGGGGGAAGAAATGACAGATTTGTTTGATATTGAATCCAGTGATAAAGAAAAAGTAACTTAAGGGGGTGATGCAGTTGTTTAATGTCCAGGTGGATGAAAATACCGTCAATGAAATGTTAGAAAAAGCAATTAATGAACGTGTGGACGAGTTGGCAAAACAAAAATATTTCATGACATATAACGAATTAGCCGAGTATTTGAATATAAGCAAGCCAGTAATTGAAGATAGATTAATAAAAAATGGCTTGAAATATTACAAGGTAGGCAGCAAGTATCTTTTTAAACAGTCAGAAGTAGATGCTTTCCTTGATGATATGACAGCAAGCATGACATCCACAAACAATGATATAAAATTCTTTAACAGATTAAAGGAGGTAAGCCAATGATCTGTACAGATTGTGGAAATCCCATAAAGAAGAATCAAACATATTACAGGTTAAATAATAGCGGTTCTACCTTTTGCAGTAAGAATTGTGTACACAGCGCTTATAAGGGATTTTATTCAGATAAGCATATCAAGAAAGGCATACAAGCATTTTCAAGATACAAATAGGAGGTGTAGCAATGATTAAGTATGAATGTCTTGTAGAAGCACCAAGCCGCAGCCTAACTGTACCAGTATTTACAGAAAGTACAGACAAGAAAACAATTAAAGGCAAGGCACTTATTGCAGCATCACGATTCTTAAAAGAATTGGAAATAGATCACGACATAAAAGACTTGAAACCAATAGGTTTTAAAAATTGTGGAAGTTGGGAGGTTATGCCAAATGAAACTACTTAGAAAAATTGATAGCTATTTTTTATATGACGAGGTAACAGGGGAATCAGCACCAATAAGCGATTATTTATGGTTCTATGGAACACTTGGCTTTTTACTAACATTCTTAGCCATATTCACATATAAACTTATTACATTTTAGGAGGTCAATAAATGACAGGTAATAAAGAAAGGTATCCACTATACCTAAAAGCATTTAATAAAAAAGTAACACATTACTTTCAAGAAAATGTTATAGACGACAATTTTAAACAGGTTATCTTCTATGGTGTAAAAGTAGTCAATGGAAGCCCGGAAACTAAAACACATGATGATGACTTGGCAATATTTAACACAATTTCAGCATTAAAAGAATTAATCAAACAGCTAACACCGAATGAATTTATGAACATGTTCCCGGTGGACAAAGACTTTAAAGGATATAAATACGAAATAAAAGATTATTATTCATCAATGGAATATGTAAATACATTGGATCTAAACAAGCCAATAGGTGATAACGTGCTAATGCTTTTAGGGGAATACATGAACAAGGATATACACAGATTTTTTGTAAAAAGTGTAATAAGTTTAAGCCATTTAAGACAGCATGAGGGGCATATTGATATGTTTGAGGAGTTTATGGCAGCACAAGGCATGGAAACACCTAACACATTTAAAAACACTAAAGGTGAAGCAATGTATGTAAGGAATGGAAAGCCACAGGCGATAGGTTTTAAAACAAATAAATTAGAGTTAGTTAAATAGGAGGTTATACAGATGATAAAAAACATTAGAAGAAAGGTAGCAAATGCAATCAGCCCGGAAAAGTCGCATAGTTATCCATTTGTAGAATTGAATTGGGCAACACCGGAAAGCGAAAATAAGCGTTCATTAGAAAGAGCACACAAGAAATTTAAGTTAGAACATGGTAGACCTGCAATTGATGATGCAGAAGCATGGAAATGGGATAGAGAACAGTTAAACGTATCACTTAAAGAGTTGGGGCTTGAACTAGCAAGTACAGAATTTATTCCCGAACATTTTATAGAAAAAGAAAATACCCCTAATTCAAAGAATCAAGGGTAACAGCTTGGATGTGGTGCAGGGTTGCCGCCCATATGCACCACTTCATATAAAAATATTCTATTTCTATTATACCAAAGAACGCAAGAAAAATACAGCTTGGAGGTGATGCTTCTTGCAAACAATCACAGAAAAAAATGTAATACCGAATGAAATAATAAACCGTAATCAGTGGGCTTTGAGCCATAATAAAGCACCGTATCAAACGAATGGGGAAAGGGCATCCTCCACAGATGTAAGTACCTGGACAAGTTACGAAGATGCTATTAATAACAGCAACCATGTAGGATATTTCATATCTGAACATGATCCATATACAGTGATAGATCTTGATGATTGCATCATAAATGGCGTTATTACAAAAGAAGCTAAAAGCATTGTAGAATCAGTAAACAGCTATACAGAAATATCACAGAGCGGAACAGGGCTTCATATTTTCGTAAAAGGTAGTAAGCCCGGTAATCGTTCCAAAAACTCAAAAAAAGGCTTTGAAATGTATGATAAAGAACGCTTCATAGTTACAACAGGCAATCACTTGGAAAATACACCATTAGAAATAAATGAAAATCAAATGAACATTGATTATTTATATAGTATGTACTTTCCAAACAAGGAAACCGAACACAAGGAACATGTTCAACAATCACCGCCTATGTCAGATGAAGAAATATTAAAGATAGCCCATCACGCTAAGAATAACGATAAATTTAAGGCTTTGATGAATGGGGATATATCAGCTTATGGAAGTCATTCAGAAGCAGACCAGGCACTATGTAACATGTTGGCATTTTATACGCAGGATGCTGCACAGATTGAAAGGATATTCCTTGATAGTGGGCTTTATCGTGAGAAGTCAGACAGAGCAGACTATATGGCCAGAACAATAGAAAGGGCAATAAATGACCTTACAGCGACTTATCAGAAGCAAGATTTTAAGTTACATGTTAAAAATTCATCAAATACAGATTTAAAGAAAGTATTACAGGCTAGGCGATTTGAGGAACTGGAAAGGATGCAGCAAGAATGGGAATTAGATGGGGCAAAAGGAAGAAAGCCGACTATGCTAAGCCCTTTAAGTTGCGCCATAATATTGCCGGAATATGTGGATTTTATATTGTTTGACCTTGAAGAAAATACAAGGGTTGCAATGTATCAGCCACATGAGGGGGTTTACACTAGGAATACTACACTTATGAAAAGAGTTATATCTTGGTTAGAACCTAAGCTAAACAGTAATAAAGCAGATGAAGTCATTTATCATTTAACCAATAATGCAGAAGTAAGAGAGCCTACTATTTCAAGATATTTGATACCAGTTAAAAACGGGATATTCAACCTTGAAACTAAACAGCTTGAACCGTTTAGCCCGGAATATGTATTCACTACTAAAATATCCACACCTTATGTAGAAAGCCCTTTTCATCCGGTTATTGATGGATGGGATATAGAAAGCTGGTTAGGATCTATTGCTTGTGGTGATGAAGAAATAGTTAATCTGTTATGGCAGGTTATAAATGATTCCTTAAACGGTAACTATTCACGAAAAAAAGCAATCTTTCTTGTAGGGGATGGAAACAACGGAAAGGGAACGTTTCAAGAACTAATAACCAATTTAATAGGCATCAAGAACATTGCAACATTAAAGGTTAATGAATTTGAAGAACGCTTCCGGCTTAGTGTAATTGAGGGTAAAACCGCCATTATTGGTGATGATGTACCTGCTAATGTTTATATAGATGATTCATCCAATTTTAACAGTGTAGCAACAGGTGATGTGGTATCCGTAGAATTTAAGAACAAACAGCCATATAATACCGCTTTTAGATGTAGTGTAATTCAATCAACAAACGGTATGCCGAAATTTAGGAACAAAACGCAAGGAACAATAAGACGTGTTTTGATAGTGCCATTTAATGCAGATTTTAACGGTACAAAAGAGAATTTCAAAATCAAGGATGAATATATCAAGGATGAAAAAGTGTTGCAATATGTTCTATATAAAGCAATTAATATGGACTTTGAAAGGTTTGATATACCGGAAGCATCTAAGCAAGAATTAGAGATTTTCAAACAAGATAATGATCCGGTTCTTGATTTCAAGTATTCAGTATTTGATGTATGGCATATCCCGGAAGTACCGAAATATCTTGTATATGACTTTTATAAACAGTTTTGTAATGAAAATGGGTTCAAACCCTTATCTAATAGGCAATTTCATCATCAGTTTAACAAGCATCTTGGTAAAGATTGGGATTCAGATTCACAAAATAGATTTGATACCGAATATTTACAAATGTACCTAGGCGATTTATTTACCTTTGATATTCGTAGCCCACAAACGCCGGACAAGTCATATAAAAAGATTGTAACCGAGTAACCGAGTTGTAACCGAGATTTTATGTTTCAGTTACATCCACAATCGTTATATTACCAAGTATTTAAGGGGAATTTGTAACCGAGTAACTGGAAAAGTAGCATATTGAAATATAAAAAATAAGTCATATAAAAGGTGCATGTATTAAAAATATAAAATAAAGTTGTTTTTTCAGTTACAAGTTACAAAATAGGTTCAATCCTTTACACAGTGTGGATTTAAACACGTAACCGAGATATATTCATTCAGTTACAAGTTGAGTTACAAAATACAAAAAGAGGTGAAAAAGTGAGAATAAAAATTATTGAAGCGGAAACGCCCGAAAAAGCAGAATATGAAATAAATGATTTTATTGAACATTGCATACAAAACGTATTCAAGATTGTGGACATAACAAGCCATGTAACAGTTGATACAAATGATTATTATTCATACACGTTTATTGTTAAATATAAAAAGTAAATTAAGGATGTGAACAGATGGGCTTATTTAACAAGATATTTAAGTTTTTACGTGAGCCAGTAGAAACATATCGAGCAGAAGTAATGGCAGGCGGTTCAACATTTACCCCATTCAGTGGTAATGCCTATGAATCAGATATATACAGGGCTGCTATTGATGCCATTGCAAGAAACGCTGCAAAACTAAAAGGGAAACACATTGTATATTCAAAGCACAATAACAAACGATTACAAGGGGATCACTACCTTAATCGAATATTACAAGTAAGACCGAATCCATACATGACCGCATATGACTTGGTGTATAAATTGGTAACTCATTACTATTTGCATAACAATGCTTATGCTTTCTTACAAAAGGATGATAGGGGCTATTTACAAGCTATGTATCCATTATCACCAGTGAATGTGGAATTTGTAACAGATCCAACAAATGAAATGTATTTGCGCTTCTTATTTTCAAGCGGTGAACAAGTAACGCTGCACATGTCAGAAGTATTGATATTAAGGCGATTCTATAATTCTAATGATTTGCTAGGTGATTCTAATACAGCCATTATGCCTGCACTAGACTTGGCACATACGCAAAATGAAGGGCTAGAAGAATCTATTAAAAGTAATGCAACCATTAGAGGGATACTCAAATATAACCAGGTTCTTAGCCCGGAAAAGCTAAAAGAAGAAAAAGAAGCTTTCATAGAAGATTATTTAACAGTTAAGAATCATGGGGGCATTGCTGCATTAGATAGCAAGGCAGAATATACACCGTTAAATATGCAGAATACAACAATAGATGATAAACAGCTTGAAAGTGTAAAGAAGAAAATCTATGAATATCTTGGAATTAGTGAATCTATTGTAAATAGTACCTATACAGAAGATGAATGGGCTGCATTTTATGAATCAGTAATAGAACCATTATCATTGCAATTCAGCCTAGAACTAACAGACAAGCTATTTACAGAAAGAGAACAAGCCTTTGGCAATACTATCATATTTGAATCTAATAGATTGCAATTTGCTTCAAACGACAGCAAAACAAACATTCTAAAGGAATTAGTACCGCTTGGGCTTCTTACAATCAATCAAGGACTAGAAATATTGAATTTGCCACCAGTTGAGGATGGAGATAAAAGGCTTCAAACATTGAATGTAGTTAATTCTGAATTAGTGGATCAATACCAAGGAGGTAAAAGCAATGAACAACAAAACAATGAAAGAAACTAGACATATAGAAATTAGAGCAGAACAATCCGAAAGTAAAGAAATGGTTATTACAGGAACACCGATAGTATTCAACACACCAACAAAGATAAATGATCCAATGGGGCAATATACAGAGGTAATACAACGCAATGCCCTTGATGGTGTAGATCTAACAGATACTAGGCTTCTTGTAAGCCATGATTATAATAAAATTCCATTAGCAAAAACACCAAAAACCATGGAATTATGGACAGATGAAAAAGGCTTAAATATGAGGGCAGTATTGCCCGATACAGAAGAAGCACGCTCCGTCTATACGGCAGTAAGCCGGGGCGATATGACAGGTATGTCATTCAGTTTCACATGTGATAGAGATGGGCAATCCTATGATGTGGAAAAAAGAACAAGAACTATATCACGTATCAATAAACTGTATGAGTGCAGCATTGTAAACTTTCCTGCATATCAAACAGCATCAGTTGAAGCAAGAAACCAAATGCAAGAAGCCGAGCAAGAAGAAAAACGGAAAGAGCAAGCGAAAATTAAAATTAATCAATTATTGAAAAGGGGTATTTAACTATGAATTTCAAAACAGTACAAGAAGCATTTAATTATTACAGAAGTCAGTCACTAGAGGTAATCGAATCAAGAGCGCAGGAAATCAGCAAGGTTATTGATACAGATGCAAACGCAGATGTACAAGCATTGAACATTGAATTAGATGGATTGAAAGAAGCTAAGGCAAACATTGAACAACGTAGCCAGGGCAATCAAGGAACGCAATTCAATCCAGTAACAGGAACTAGCTTCAATCATAACCAAGTACCGACAGAAAATGTATTTGAAAGCCCGGAATATCGTTCAGCTTTCTATAAAACAATGCTAGGGCAATCCTTAAATGATGTGGAACAACGTACATTTAATGCTGCCATGGATCAACAGGATAAGGAAAACCGAGCAGATAAATTTAATACAACGACAAATGCCGCAGCAGTATTGCCAACGCAAACATTAAACGAGGTTATCAAAAAGGCACGTACTATGGGTGGACTTATTGGACATGTTAGAAACTTCAATATTCCTACTAACATCAGCGTACCTATTGGAACACCGAGCAATAAAGCAGAATGGCATGAGGAAGGCAAAAAAGTAGACAGTGAAAAGGTATCAACAGCAGCAGTTGAATTTAATGGCTATGAGATTATCAAAGTTTTTTCCATTAGTGCAGCAGCTAAGAAAATGACTGTACAAGCCTTTGAATCTTATCTAATTGAAGAACTTACCAATTGTGTAATGGAAACCATTGCAGATGCACTTGTTAATGGTGATGGAGATAAGAAAGGCACAGGGATTGATGCAGGCATTACATGGGATGAATCCAACAGCCTAGACCTAACAGGCAAGTACACAGATTTCACAGGCGCACTTGCTAAGTTAAAGCGAGGATATGCACAAGGGGCAAAATTCGCTATGAATAATGCTACTCTTTATAACAAGGTTTATAGCTTGGTAGATGATAACAAGCGACCTATCTTTATTGCAGATCCTAAGAATGAATCAGTAGGGCGCATCTTAGGTAAAGAGGTTGTTATTGATGACAACATTGCAGATGATACCATCATCCTTGGTGATTTCAATTACATGGGCTATAACATGCCACAAGGTTTAATGTTAGAAACATCAAGAGAATCAAGCTTCAAGAGTGGGCTTGTAGATTATAGAGCAATGGCTATTGCAGATACTAAACCATTAGTAGATGAAGCCTTTATTAAGTTGACACCAAAAGCAGGGGCATAAAACTATTAGGGGTATCAGTGACAATGCTGGTATCCCTTTTCTTAAATAAGGAGGACATACAATGTTGATTGATATAGAAGAAGCAAGGGATACATTAAGAGTTGATGGACAGGATAACGATCCAATCATTCTACCATTACTAGAATCAATACCAAGCTACCTAGAAGCAACGACAGGCAGAACGTGGGTAGATGATGATAAGGTTCATCCATTAGCGCAAACAGTAACCAAGTTTATATTACAATTATGGTTTGATCCACAAGGACAAGACAGCGTAAGACTTAAAAGAACTATTGATACATTGCTTGTTGCACTTACAGCAGTAGGCAGGGGAATGTAATGGCGCATGATTATGCTAAGGACTTCTACACAAGTAAAGAATGGATCAAGTGCAGGATAGGATACATGCTATCACAGAACTATGTATGTGAAAGGTGTGGGGATGCTGCAAAGATTTGCCATCATAAGATATACATTACACCAAGTAACATATATGATCCTAACATTACATTGAATTGGGATTTACTAGAAGCACTATGCCAAGATTGCCATAATGAAGAACATCATAAAGCATCAATCACACAAGATGGACTAGGATTTGATGAAGATGGAAACCTTGTACAAAAATATGTACCCCCTATTGGTTACTAAGAAAAGCGGCTAAAGAACCGGTGCAGATACCTTTCTTTTCCTCCATACGATATTTTATATAAAGGGAGAGATAAGTATTTGCTTATATACAATAATAAGACGATAAGAAAAGGTGATATACCATGACAAAGAAAAAGAAACCTATCATTTCAACCGATATGAGGAAAGTTAAAAAGTTATTGAAAGAAATCCCGGAAGATAGAAAACCTATTGCACAAGGGCTATATGAAGAACTTGTATTCATGCAAAATACTATGAAGAACCTTAAGGAACAAGTAGAAACAGATGGGGCAGTAAGCATGTTCAAGCAAGGTAAGCAGGAATTTTTAAGGGAACATCCTGCACTAACAGCATATAACAAGACAATCCAACGTTATACACAAGTTTACAAGCAATTCATTGACCTATTGCCAGTAGCAGATGAAAAAGATACTCAAGATCCGTTAATTGACTTCTTAGAGGATAAAGGAGAATGAACTATGTTCTTGAATATTGGAAAGCAATACAAAGCAATGATGTAATAGTATCTAAAAGGATATATAGGCAATATGAAAGGCTTGTAAGTGAAATAAACGAATCAGAGAAGTATATATTTGATGTGGACAAGGCTAATAAACCAATTAAATTTATAGAAACGTTTTGCCGACATTCTAAAGGTGAATGGGCAGGAAAGCCAGTTAAATTGGAATTGTTTCAAAAGGCTTATATTGCTGCACTCTTTGGCTTTATTGATAAGGAAACAGGCATAAGGCGATTTAAAGAAAGTATGTTCTATGTAGCGCGTAAGAACGGAAAATCCACAATGTTGGCAGGAATAGCCCTTTATATGTTCATTGCAGATGGTGAGGGCGGCGCAGAAATATATAGCATTGCTTCCAAACGTGACCAGGCAAAAATATTATTTGATGAAGCCCACAATATGATAAAACAATCAGCGCATCTTTCTAAGCATATACGCAAGCGTAAAAGTGATTTGTACTTTGGGCATACAATGTCAAAATTCATGCCGCTTGCCAAGAACAGTAATACACTTGATGGCTTGAATAGTAGCCTTGTGGTTATTGATGAATTACATTCTATTCAAGACCGTAATTTGTATGAAGTTATGAAGCAATCACAATCAGCAAGACAAGATCCATTGCTTGTAATGATAACAACAGCAGGAACGACAAGGGGCAATATATTTGATGATATGTACGAATACGCTTGTAATGTGGTAGATGGAACGTACCAAGATGATAGCTTTCTTCCTATCATGTATGAATTGGATAAAAAGAAAGAATGGACAGAGCAGGAAGCATGGCAAAAGGCGAATCCTGCACTAGGTAGCATTAAAAAGCTTGATGATTTAAAGCGTAAAGTTGACAAGGCAAAAAACAATCCTAATGACCTTGGAGGACTTCTTACAAAGGATTTTAATATAAGGGATACCGTTAATGCAGCATGGCTTACTTTTGATGATATAAACAATGAAGAAACCTATAATCTTGATGATTTTAAGGGAAGTTATGCCATTGGTGGTGCAGATTTATCCATTACTACTGATTTAAGTTGCGCTACACTTCTATTTGTAGATAAGGAAACAGAAAAACGCTATATTCATCAGATGTATTGGCTTCCACGTGATAGCTTTAATGAAAGGGTACAGATTGATAAAATCCCTTATGATAAATGGTATGAACAGGGCTTGTTGCGCTTATGTAATGGAAATACCATCAATTATGGTGATATTACAGCTTGGTTCATGGAAATGTTAGAAGAATATAGCATTACACCTTTATGGATCTATTATGATTCATATAGTGCTAGGTATTGGGTTGAAGAAATGGAACAGCATGGCTTTAAGATGGAAAGATGTATCCAAGGGGCTAGAACTCTTTCATTGCCTATGCAGCAGATGGGGCAGGATTTGAAAGCTAAGAAAATCAATTACAATAACCATCCTATGCTTAAATGGTGCTTAACTAATACAGGTGTGGAAACAGATAGGAACGGTAATATTGTACCGATTAAGGCGCAAACAGCAAAAATGCGAATAGATGGAACAGCTTCAATGCTAGATGCTTATGTAGGCTTGTTTGAACACTATGAAGAATTTCTGAGGGCATTATAGGGGGTAAAATAATGAATGAAATTGTATTTACATTAGAATTTGATGATGATGGCGCAGGCAGTAGGGCAAACGGTTATCTTGAAAAGGGATGGAAGCTTATTCATGTAGGTACAAAGGTTGCCGACATATATAATGGACAGATTTACTATAATACAGCTTATGTTGTAGGCGCAAACCAAGAACAATATAAAGCCTACCTAGAGGAAGAACCAAAAAGCTTGTTAGATGATATTTAGGAGGTAAAAGCAATGGCAGATTATAGAACATCATATCACTTTAAGAACCGCATAGAAATTATTGAGGAAAAGCCGGGAGGTTCACCATTGCCGGACGATAAAGAAGAAGTATTATTTTCTAAGGCATGGGCAGATATTAGAACCATGAAAGGTAGAGAGTTTAACATTGCCAAGCTTGCAGGTAATGAGGGGAAATCACGCTTTATCATCCGTTATATGAAAGGTATTAAGGCACACATGAAGATAAAATATAAGGGATTGATTTATGAAATAGAAAGTATCACTAATGATGATGAAAATAACTACACTATCACGATCATTGGTAATGCTATATTAAACAAATAACAAACCGCCTTTATAACAGGGCGGCTTTTTCTTGCATAAAAAAAGAAGCCACAAGCAGTGACTTCCAAACAAGAAATTATAATGAATTAAAAAACAAACCAACAAGCCAGTTAAAAATAACTGGTTATTTTAATTTTAGGAGGAATGATTATCACATCCCTTTCCTAATATTGTAGCTACACCTATATTATATCATGTTTTATGTTATAATGGTAGATACAAAAGGCAACATGTCATATAAGTAGGTGACATGTACAATGTTCATGTTTTGTTCATGTTAGGGTTTAATTTACAGCCTTTTCATTGATAAGCTAAAATGTAAAAGGTTGATTTAATGGGGTTTATAACCTATATTTGTTCATGTTTTATAGGTTAAAGCATGCCGGGCATGATGTAGTCCGATTTGTTATACGTTGATTTAACAGACTTTAATTGCGATTAAGTAATTTTAATGGGTAAAAGCTCCTTACTTTGAGAAGTGAGGAGCTTTTTTTGTTGATTTTAAAATTTCCCTTACCGAGGGTGAAATTTAAAATACTAAAGGTGGGGAAAATTGTATTATTCCTAATGGCAGGTGGTTTAAGAAAAGGGAACCTAAAACTATATTCTATTTAATACTTAATTAAAGGATTGTAGTCATTTTTTGGGCTATATTAGACAGTCACCTATTAGATAAATGCATCAACTTGATGTTTGTAGTGACACTTAAGGGATGTTGCAGTATAATGTTTATATATGGATTTACGAGGAAGGTTTAATGGAAGTAATTAATATATCAGATTGGGAAAAGGATTTAGAGCGACAAGCTTCAGGTACACGCGAAAAGTTCTGGGTATATGAACCTAATGACAAGGACGATAAATTCTTATTTAAGGTACCTAAAAATACTGTGAATGAAAATTGGGCTGAAGTAATATCCAGTTTATTGGGAAAAAAGTTAGGTTTTCCGATGATGGATGTATGCTTTGCAGATTTCCGTGGACAAATAGGTACTCTAGCTAAGAATTTTGTTGAAAAAAATGAAGAGTTAAATGAAGGCGGGGATTTATTCTTCGCAATTGATCAAGAATTTGATAGGTACCATTTGAACAACTACACGATTTCTAATATTATTAAGGCACTTAAGCCATATAAGTTAGAAAGTGAATTTGTAAAAATACCAATATTTGATGCGTTAATCGGAAATCAGGATCGTCACTGTGATAATTGGGGAATAATTACAAAGAATAATGAATATAATCTATCTCCTATTTATGATAACGGAACTTCACTCGGATTTAATACCAGTGATGATTATATAAGTAAAGCATTAAATGATAATCGGACTTTACAAGGTTTTTGTAATCGTGGAAAAACACTTATCGGGTTGGATGACAAACGAAAACCAAAGCATTTAGAAGTCTTAGAAGTATTAAATCAACAATATCCAGACGAATTCACTAAAGCGTTCAACCAAATACTTAATATGAATGAACAGATGGTGAAAGAAATATTAAATGAAATACCTAATGATATAATGAATGATTTTTATAAAGATTGGGTTTTTAAGTTATTGCTTTTTAGGAAAGACTGGTTACATAGTTGGTATGAAGGAGGAAAGAAGATATGAATAAACATGCATACGAACTTTGGTTAATTTGGCAGAACCCACAAACAAGACAACGTTACCATATTGGAAGATTATTGCATGATAGTGATTCTTATAGCTTTAGATATGAGAATAGTGGTTATCGTAGAAAGCTAAAGGAAGCAATGGAAAATGGGTATAAGCCCCATTTAGCCTTTCCGGATATTAATAAAACTTATTCTTCAAACAAATTATTTGGTCCGTTTGCAAGAAGATTACCGGATAATAAAAGACCAGACTTTCATTCTATTCTTCAAGACCTAGGCTTACCAACTGATTATACAAATATGGATCTGTTACGAGCTACTGGTGGTCGACTAGCAACTGACACATATGAATTTGTTGCACCAATTTTCACTAGTAATAGTCACTTTGATTTCGATTTTTATATTGCTGGGTGGCGACATTATGATGGTGATCAAATCATTCACAATATACAACCGGGGGAACAGGTAAGATTTGAATTAGACCCCGATAATGAACAAGATAGTAAAGCAGTTATCGTCTTGTCTGACAAATATGGAAAAAAGTTAGGTTATATTCCTGCTTTTTATAGTGGTTTCATGTATGAAGTTATTAAAAATAGCAGCACTTATAATGCAAATATTGCTACTGTGAATCCTAAAGCAGTTCCTCAATTAAAAGTTAATATTGCAGTAGTGGGAAAGTTCAGTAAAGATTTAAATAAAATGGACTTTAAAAAAGACTATGAGATACAACTTTTAAGATAGAAGCTAATCACATTGTTAAAAATGTTTAGCTTCTTTTTTTATTCCGTTAAAATAGTTACAGTAGAAATAAATAAAGGTTTACTATAGGCAGGTGTGAGTTTTAAAAGGAATTTCATTTTTGGAGGAAAAATCTTATTAGTTAATGAGGTAGAACAATGAGAAATTTATTAATGGAGGTATGCTTATGCAAAGAAAACTGTTTAAGTTACTTATCGTTGCACCTTTTGTTTTACCTTAACCTTTCTCCTGTCATCAACAGTGAATGCAAGTCCAATCGGTTGTCTCCTTTAAGTTTTGACCCATTAAGTTCTGAAGTGGATTATGAAGGTGATGAATTTAAAAAGTATAGTGATGATATAACAATACAATGTCCAAGTGATATTTGAGAAATTTAAGATCGGCTGCCACTTTAACTAATAGTACTAATAGAGTTAATAACTACAATAAATCAGGAGGACAAAATCAAGCATGGTACGATTTTCAGAGAATGCCAGGCAACCAACAACAAATTGGAAATGGTAAATATATAAAGGCATACGAAGGGAAAACAGTAACTTATTATAGGTCTACAACCGCCAACCATTGGACTTTAAGCTATCCTTATTCCACTAAAACAGATAAGATATTTACCAATTCAATAAAATTTGTGTACCAAATGGAAGTATTGAGTGAAGCTTTTAAGCGTTTTTACTTAACTATAATACAAAAATGAGGGATAATTATTGAAAATGAACTGGAAGAGTACTGATTCAAATAACGAGTGGTTGTTGTTAGGTATGTTTTCGAACCCTCTTCACATTAATCAAATAAGTAATGATTTGAGCCTTTATTCGAATGAATTGTTATTAAAATTTTGCAAACAAAAATCACATAAACTGCATTACTGGAGGATAATTGGCGCTGAATATCCTGATGGAGATGATTTTCTTACTCTCTTTGAGCAAAAAGACCCATATCCCTTTGAATATGAACTAACGGAAGAACCTAATCAAGATCATATTATAGCGTGTTCTAGTTTTTCAACTGAACACAACTTAATCACAAAGGTTCATGGATATGGATTCAGTAAAAATAGTAAGGAATATTTATCTTCTATTGTACTAGGGGTTGAACATATGTATATAATGATTCATGCAGGGTCAATTTTACAAATTAAAGTTACTGAACAGGAGCCTGGAATGTTAACTGATGATTTACTTTTTTCATCATTTAATTGAAAATTTGTTCCTGAAAATTAAAATTATTTGTCTAACTGTCGACGGAGTGGGGCATTTGAGTTTGGTTGCTTGTCCTTGGTGTCGGTTGGGCTAATGTTGTTGTTAATCATTTCCAAGATAAAAATAAATAGTATAATAAAGGAACTTCCCAACTCTCAATAAATGAATTGTCTAATATTTCATAATCTAATTGTTTTAAGTATATTCTTGGCATATCACCCGTGGCTACAACTTTTGAAGATTGTAACTCTTGAAAATATAATTTTTTGTCTAATGTAGAAGAAGTCATTTTAATAATAGAATTTCCTTTGTGGTATTCCATATTCATTTCTGTTTTGATTTTAGTATTATTGATAATAGAATAATGAGCTACTTCTTTATCAAAATTATAAATAAAAACATCCCACTTTCCCTTAAAACCGGACTCTTTAAAAGGCTTATGAATCACTCTTACAAATGTACCGTTGTTATCTGTTCCTTTTAAGTTAATTTGAAGGCGTATTAAATATAATAATCGTTCAAATATCCGTCTGTGAAATCCATTAATGGTGAATAGTACATTATTATTTTTATCGTATAATTGACATTCTTTAGTGAAACGTATGGGAATTGATAATTTATAATTAGACATAACCTTTATCTCCTTGGATAAGATACCTATTTAGATATCCTTTAGAATTATTTTAGATTCTAAGCATGTTGATCGTAACGATATAGTTATTAAAAAATAACAAGATAATGCAACAGTATTTCATCCATAGAAATGATGAAAAGTAATAAATCCTATAGATTAATAATTCTCTATCAAATCCCCCCCTTACAAAAATTCGAGTAAGGGGGGGATTTTTATGGATGGACTAATAACATATTCAAAAGTTCTAAACTTTTAATTTTGAGTTTCATTATAATTAAATTGTTACGTGTGCGTTTGAGTACATAAGATTTAACGTTGAATTTTTAGACCTAATAACGAAGCAAATTGTATCGCTTGAGACGTTGATACTTTACATCCTTTTAAGTTCTCCATTGAAACAATTAAAGAATCAAATTCGGATGTGCTTATATCAATTTCTTTTAATGGTGTCTCTTCAAAGCTTGCTCCATTAATGTTACATGAAAGAAATTCTACTTTTTTGAGCTTACAGTCGAAAAAGTCAGCTCTTTCTAACAAAGTATCATTAAAAGTCACCTTTTCAAGTTTTGAGTTACTGAACATAACCATATTAAGAATTGATTCGACAAATCTTGTATTACCGATAAAAGACTTTGTTAGGTTGCTACCTAGCAATTTACAATTATGAAACTCAACACGATTCATGGAGGCATTACTCAAATTAGCATTGGATAAATCACAATTCTCAAAGCGCACATCGGTAAGATCAATTCGGTTAAAATCCGTATTAGTGAAATTACAATTCCTAATCACTGTTTTATATAGTCGCAATCGCTCAAGTGCTTCGTCTACAAATTCTGAATCGGTAACCATACACATTTCAAATTCTGGCTCTTCTTCGTAAAAAATATCTGTAAATCTTCTCTCCATTAAATCTTCAGGGATCTTGGGGGCCTCAATTTTCATTGTATATCTCCCTTCCTCCTGATGATGTCTGTGTCTTGGTTTCAAAGAGGGAGGAGGTTGATAAATTCTTTGGTAAGTGTTCTTCTTGGATTCGTGCCATATTTAGTCACCTCGGAATTGTATTTGAACCAAGTGTATATGACCTGATCGAATCTGTCTAATTAAGTGTAACTGGTCAATTGAAGTATGATTAAGGTTATTACTCAATGCCTTTAGTTTCTCAAGCAAACAAAAAACGCTATGATTCTCCATACTTCTTATGGGCATCATAGTGTTTTTAAGTTATAATAAACAGTACCTAGTATTCGACAACTTGATTTAAAAACGTCAAGGTAAAATAGCGAAATTAGGAGGCGTTAGGATGACTGAAGATCAAATGAATACAATTATGCAAGCTCTTAAAGAACTGTCTGCTGGTCAAAAGGAGCTTTCATCTCAGCAAAGGGAATTTTCTGTTCGGTTAAATGAACTTGCGTCACAACAAGACGAATTTTCATCACATCTAGGCGAATTCTCGTCACGACAAGACGAATTTTCATCACATCTAGGCGAATTCTCGTCACGACAAGACGAATTTTCATCACGTCTAGGCGAATTCTCGTCACGACAAGGCGAATTTTCATCACGTCTAGGCGAATTCTCATCACGACAAGACAAATTTTCTGCTACCCAAAAAGAAACCAATGAACGGTTAGAACGAGTAGAAGAAAAGCTGGATTTTGTGATGCATAAAATGAGTGAACATGATCAAGAGATTTACAAATTGAAGAAAAAAGCAAGGTAAACATGAAAAATAGATTCATTACTTGGAACTCGCCATAGTCTCCTCGTATTGTTTATTTTAGACAAAAGCATCTCATCAACTGTTTCTAATTGATGAGATGCTTTTTTTAGGTAGGTAGGGAACTACGTCTTTGTTTAAGGACTCGTCACTTGGGGGAGCTTCCTGCATTAGATGAGTTCATGCTTCAAACAAACAGCCTTAATCATCGTATAGGTGATGTCATCGGGTAATGCATCTTTAATGGGTTTATAGCGAAACTCTTCTAATTTCAATTCATCAATAACTGTTAAAATCTCTTGTTCTGCCTCACCTGTGAAAAATCTCTCTAAATCAAGTGTATGTCCTTCTTCGTATGCTTTGAATAAGTGGCTGGTGATGGTGCTTTTCGCAAGTGTACGTTCCTCAACAATCTCATCAATGTCTTTGCCATCTGTAAATAGCTCATAAGAAACTAAATAACTCGGTTTATCATTGTCTTTCTTCTCTTTTTTGATCTTTGGTTGAACGGGATGGGCCGTTCGATTGGCCAGGATTTCCTCTTCGTTCTCTTCTCGAAATGCTTTTAGTTTTGTTAAAAATGGCTCCCCATATTGTTCGTATTTCTTTTCACCAATTCCTTTGACTTGTAGCATTTCAGGTTGTGTTGCAGGTACATGACGTGCTAATTCTTTTAATGTTGCATCGGAAAAAATCATGTAAGGCGGTAAACTTTGCTCATCAGCAATCTCTTTTCTTAACTCTCTTAATGCCTGGAAGAGTTCTTCAGAATATCCCGCTTGTACTGCTTTCTTTTGTTCTGGAACTTTCATCCACACTTTTTCTTCATTTTTAAGAACAGGAATGGCATTGGCTGTCAGTTTTAACACAGGGAATTGTGCATCTGTTACTTGTAAATATTGATCGGCAACTAAGTAGTTAATTAAATTAGTAATCTCTTTTTCGGTATAGTGGCTTAGTAGGCCATATGTTGAAAGCTGGTCGAGCCTAAAATCGATTACCTTCTGACTTTTAGACCCTTTTAGCACTTTAGCTGTTAGTGTAATACCGAATTTTTCGTTCATGCGTTTCACACATGATAAGATCATTTGCGCTTCTTTCGTCATATCTTCTTTATTTCCATCATCAAGACAGTTTGAGCATTTACCACAATGATCAAAGTTTTGACGATCCCCAAAGTAATCCAAAATGTAGCCTTGCAAACAGTGGGTCGTATGACAAAAGGCAATCATGTCTTGTAACTTCTGGTACTCATCTCTTTTCTGATCTTCTTCAAGGTCTGATTGTTCAATGAGGAATTTTTGTAGCTGAATATCTTTTGGTGAAAAGAGCAAATGACATTCACTTTCCACACCATCACGTCCGGCACGACCTGCTTCTTGGTAATACGATTCAATGTTTTTCGGAAGGGCATAGTGAATGACATATCGGACGTTTGATTTATCAATCCCCATTCCGAATGCATTCGTCGCCACCATGACTTGAACATTGTCAGATATGAAAGCAGCTTGTGCTACTTGGCGTTCATCCTTGGACATGCCGGCATGGTATCGCGCTACTTGAATCCCTTTTTCAGATAAAGATTCATAGATTTGATCGGTCGTTTTCCGTGTTGGCGTGTATATAATGCCCGAATCATTTAAATGTGTATTAATAAAATCGTTCAAATAATCATTTGGGTTAACGCCTTTAATGACTTTAAACTTTAAGTTTTCACGGGCAAAGCCTGTCACAACAGTATGCTCTGAATCAATGTTTAATAGATTTTTAATATCATGAATGACTTGTTGCGTAGCTGTCGCTGTTAAAGCAATCGTCGGTGGTTGTTGTGAAAGTTGCTTTATGTACGGCACAACAGAACGATAACTTGGTCTAAAGTCATGCCCCCATTGAGAAATACAGTGCGCCTCATCAAATGCGATTAAGGAAAGGTCAACCTTCTCTAGCATATTCAAAAAGTGAGGTGTTTCAAAACGTTCTGGTGAGACATAGACCATTTTATAGTTGCCGTTTACCATTTCATTCAGTCGATGTTGTTGTTCAGATCCATCGAGTGAGCTATTTATGTAGGTGGCTGGAATATCGGTTGCGTTCAATGCCTCAACTTGATCGTTCATTAATGATATAAGTGGGGAAATAATGATCGCCGTTCCATCTAGAACAAGGCTAGGAATTTGGTAACATAACGATTTACCACCACCTGTTGGCATGATGGCTAACGTGTTGTTTTTGTTTAAAATCGAACGAATCGCTTCTTCTTGTCCAGGGCGAAAAGAAGAGAACCCATAGTAGTGATTGAGTGTATGGACTGCTTGGTTAATCAAATTGATCCCCCTTTTAGGTACGTTTATATGTAATTGCAATTAAGTCAATTATAACATTTTATAATATGGTTTATGTCGTGGTAGTCTCTTATTAATAGTAGTTTCCTATGGATATGGCAACTGCCTTAATGAGAAACTCAATTACCCTCCAGTATCTCCAAAAGCACACCCCTCGAATACCTAAAGGACTCTATTAAGTAAGAAATTTAATAATCTAGCTACTTCACAGTTTACAGCTTTTTGGTCGTGTGTTATATTAAAATTGTTAAATTCATTAAGAAAAAATTTAATAAAATTAACACAAGTGATGATTCGGTTTTTTATGTGTCGCATTCACCCCCCTTTTATATAGAGGACATTCTCATCCTTGCTGTTATTCAAATATTCGAGGAGGTTTTACGTATGACAGAAAGATATGATTATGTTGTTGTAGGAGGCGGCAGTGCTGGGTCGATCTTAGCAAACCGTCTAAGTGAAGATAGTAGTAAAAGTGTTCTCGTTCTAGAAGCAGGGCGTAAAGACTTTGCCTGGGACTTATTAATTCAAATGCCAGCAGCTCTACCATTCCCAGCTGGTAAGAAATTATATGATTGGATGTATGAGTCAGACCCAGAACCTTATATGGATGGCCGACGTATTAAGCATGCTCGTGGTAAAGTGCTAGGTGGTTCAAGTTCAATTAATGGTATGATTTATCAACGTGGTAACCCATTAGACTATGAGCGTTGGGGTTCAGAACCTGGTATGGAATCATGGGATTATGCCCATTGTCTTCCATATTTCAAACGTTTAGAAAATACAGTGGCAGCAGATAAGGATGATCCTTATCGTGGAACTGATGGCCCGTTCACTTTAGAACGAGGACCTGCTAAAAACCCACTGTTCCAAGCGTTTTTTGATTCAGCTGTTCAAGCGGGTTATTCACGTACACCTGATGTTAATGGTTATCGTCAAGAAGGATTCGGCCCGTTTGATAAGCATTTAAAGAATGGTCGTCGTATGTCAGCGGCACGTGCTTATCTACACCCGATTAAACATCGAAAAAATTTAACGATTAAAACACGTGCGTTTGTTTCAAGTATTGATTTCGATGGTCGTCGTGCAAAAGGATTAACATATGAACGTAATGGGAAAAAACACAAAGTAGAAGCTAGTGAAGTTATTTTAGCTGGTGGTGCTATTAATACACCACAATTACTTCAACTATCAGGTGTTGGTGATGCTAAACACTTAAAATCACTAGACATTGAACCAGTTGTTGATTTACCAGGTGTAGGTGAGAACTTACAAGACCACTTAGAAGCTTATATTCAATATGCTTGTCCAGAGCCTGTATCAGAACAACCGAGTTTAAATAAACTGAAAATGCCGTGGATTGGCCTTCAGTGGCTATTAGCGCGTAAAGGTGCAGCAGCAACGAACCATTTTGAAGGTGGTGGCTTTGTTCGTTCAAATGAAGAGGTTCCTTATCCAAACTTAATGTTCCACTTCTTGCCACTTGCGGTTCGTTATGACGGTCAGAAAGCAGAAGCCAAACATGGTTTTCAAGTACATGTAGGACCGATGTATTCTGATGTGCGTGGATCATTAAAAATTAAATCAAAAGACCCGAAAGTGTATCCAAGTATGGTGTACAACTATTTATCAACAGAAAATGATCGTCGTGAGTGGATTGAAGCTGTGCGCGTAACGCGTAACATCATGTCACAGCCTGCTATGGCGAAATATAACTCAGGTGAGATCTCTCCAGGACCTGAGGTTAATACAGACGATGAAATCTTGGACTGGGTTAAGAAGGATGCTGAAACGGCCCTTCACCCATCTTGTACAGCGAAAATAGGTCCTAAATCAGACCCTATGGCTGTTGTTGACCCTGAATCTATGAAAGTTTATGGATTAGAAAACGTTCGTGTTGTTGACGCATCAGCTATGCCTCATATTACGAATGGTAATATTCACGCACCTGTCTTAATGCTTGCTGAAAAAGCAGCAGACTTAATCCGTGGTAAGAAGGCATTAGAGCCACTTTATTTAGATTATTACCGTCACCATGTTGAAGCAGCTGATGCAGATCAAGTAAAAAGCTAAATAAAATTAAATAGGCGCTGTTTGAATGTTTCACATCTAGTGGCATTTAAAGCGCCTATTATGACTTTTAATAATACTTTATAAATGGAGTTGATCGCTTTGAATTTAAAACTAAAACAATACATTAATGGTAAATGGGTAGACGCTAAGTCAGGTCAAACGCGTGACATTATTAACCCATATAATCAAGAAGTTGTTGCAACGGTTCCAGAAGGTGATGACTCTGATGCCAAAGAAGCCATCCGTGCTGCTCGAGAAGCATTTGATCAAGGTGATTGGGCAAGTATGCCAGCAATAGAACGTGGACAAATCGTTCGTAAAATTGCTGACTTTATTGAGCGTGACCGTGAAGAGCTAGCACGTCTAGAGTCGTTAGATACAGGTAAAACAGTGGAAGAAAGCCGTGGAGACATGGACGATATTGCAGGTGTTTTCCATTATTATGCTGAACTCGCTGATAAAAATGGTGGCGAAATGATCGAATCACCAATACCAAACTCTATTAGTAAAGTGGTTCATGAGCCAGTCGGTGTATGTGGTCAAATTACACCATGGAATTACCCACTACTACAAGCGTCTTGGAAACTAGCACCAGCACTTGTAACAGGTAATACGTTAGTGATGAAGCCGAGTGAAATTACACCACTAACAACACTTAAAACGTTTGAATTAATGGAAGAAGCGGGTGTTCCTTTTGGTGTTGCTAACTTAGTACTGGGTGCAGGTCATACTGTAGGTAATGAACTTTCAAGCAGTGTCGACGTTGACCTAATTTCATTCACAGGTGGTATTGCTACTGGAAAGAAAATTATGCAAAAAGCAAGCTCTAACATGAAGAACCTTGCACTTGAATTGGGTGGTAAAAACCCGAATGTTATTTTCGCTGATGTAGATTTTGAATTAGCGGTTGATCAAGCTTTAAATGGTGTATTTTTCCACGCAGGACAAATTTGTTCAGCTGGTACTAGATTAATCGTTGAAGAGAGCATTCATGATGATTTAGTTAATGCGTTAGTTGAACGTGTGAAGCAGTTTAAGCTTGGAAGCGGTTTTGATGACGATACACAAATGGGACCACTCATTTCAGCTGAACACCTTGAAAAAGTTGAAAAGTATGTTGAAAGAGGAATCGTAGAAGGTGCAACATTAGCTGTTGGTGGTAAGCGTCCTGAAGACCCAGAACTACAAGACGGTTTCTTCTACCTTCCAACGATTTTCACGGATTGCACAACAGATATGGACATCGTTCAAGATGAAGCGTTCGGTCCAATTATTACAGTTGAGAAGTTTAAGTCTGAAGAAGAAGCAGTAACACTAGCGAATGATTCAATTTACGGTCTAGCTGGTGGTGTGTTTACGAGTGATATTACAAAAGCTGAGCGTTGTGCTGCAAAGATGCGTATGGGTACCGTTTGGATTAACGAATTCAACGTTTACTTCCCACACGCGCCATGGGGTGGATATAAACAGTCAGGTATTGGCCGTGAATTAGGTAAGCTAGGGATTGAAGAATATACAGAAACGAAGCATATTTTACAAAATGTAAAACCTGAACCATTAAATTGGTTCTAATATAAAGGAAAAGCCGCTAATATGTCCACCCATTGGACATGTTAGTGGCTTTTGTATTGATTGATAAAATTTCCATATTATGTTTTTGTTCGTTTTTTTGTGTTTTGGGGTTCAAATTTATTAGTTAATGGGATATAATCTTCCTAATAGCCGAACAATTGAATAAAACTACTTGTATAATCGTGGGGATATGGCTCACAAGTTTCTACCAAGTTACCGTAAATGACTTGACTACAAGTGATATCTTAATAGGGGAGTAGCAGGAAATTGATCCTTCTATAGCCCTTTATATTCTCGTACTACTCTTTAGTATAGAATGTGCCGAATGCCAAGAGTCACTTATAGTCTAAGTGGCTCTTGGCATTCGGCTTTTTTATTAGAAGTTAAATCTTAAGGAGGTACCCATATGCAACAATTACAGCAAGCTATTATAGAGAGAGGCTCTGTCTTATCTGATGAAGTGTTAAAAGTAGATCAATTTTTAAATCATCAAATAGATACGAATTTAATGATCAATATTGGAAAAGAATTTGTTAATAGATTTCAAGATTGTAAGATTACAAAGGTTCTAACCATTGAGTCTTCGGGGATTGCTCCGAGTTTTATGGCTGCAAATGAGCTAGGTGTGCCACTTGTCTTTGCTCGTAAGAAGAAATCTCTAACAGTGGCAGACCATGTTTATTCAAGTGGTGTCTATTCGTACACGAAGCAGGAAATGAATAACATCACTGTATCGAAAAGCTATTTATCTTCTGATGATCATGTATTAATTATTGATGATTTTCTTGCGCGCGGGAATGCCGCACTCGGCTTAATCGATGTTGTAAAAGAAGCAGGTGCAACTGCCGCTGGGGTTGGTATTGTCATTGAGAAGAGCTTTCAAGATGGACGAATGAAGCTAGAAGAAGAAGGATTTAGAGTCGAATCATTAGCTCGAATTCAATCATTAGAAGGTTCGAAAGTGACATTTTTAGAAGAACTAGCGACAAAATAGATGGTGAGGAGCATCAGTGATGAATCAAACAGTAAATTATCCATTGTTTAAAAAAGAAGATACGGATGCGTTTTTTGCTTTATTTCAAAATAATTTAGCGAACTTTGTCATTATAGCTGTGACGATGTTAGGTTTAGGCTTTCCTACTAGTATTGTATTTGGACAGGTAATCCCTGGAGCGGCAGTTGCTGTCATCATTGGGAATCTATATTATGCTTACATGGCCAAACGCCTTGCACAAAAAGAAGGTCGATCTGATGTTACAGCTCTATCTTATGGGATCAGTACACCTGTTATGTTTGTTTTTTTATTTGGTGTGTTAGTACCTGCTTATACGTTAACGAACAATTATGAACTTGCTTGGAAAATTGCTGTTGCAGCTGCATTTATTAGCGGCTTAATTCAAGTTATAGCGAGTGTTGCAGGGAACTGGATTCGTGCACAAATCCCTAGAGCTGCCCTGTTAGGTGCTCTTGCTGGTGTAGCACTAACATTTGTAGCTGGTGAGATGTTATTTAATACATTTTCCATTCCTGTTGTTGGGTTAGTGGCGCTTGTTATTATTATTGTTGGTGTTATTGGAAAAATAGCTATGCCATTTAATATCCCTCCTACACTATTTGCGATTGTCATTGGGACGACCTTAGCTTTTACTCTAGGATATCAATCGACTGGGCAAATTGCTGAGGGATTAGCTAATGTTGGTTTTTATCCGCTAATTCCGAGTTTAGCTGCGTTTGATGGGATGAGTTATTTATTTACAGCTTTAGTCGGATTGTTAGCTGTTATTTTACCGATTACATTATATAATTCGATTGAAACGATGAACAATGTTGATGCGATGGATGCAGCTGGTGATGGTTATGATGTACGTGAGTGTCAAGCTGTGGATGGTACTGGCACAATGATTGGTTCCATCTTTGGTGGCTTATTCCCTACGACTGTCTATATTGCCTCTGTAGGATCTAAAGAAATGGGGGCTGGTCGAGGTTATAGTATTTTAAATGCTATTGTGTTTGGTGTTGCAGCTATTACAGGTGTGATTGCAGCCTTGTCAGCCATCATTCCATTAGCTGCTATTGCCCCAATCCTTGTATTTGTTGGGCTTTCAATGGTTGGGACTGCTTTTCAGTCGAATGAAACAAAATATTATCCTGCTATTACGATTGCCATGCTACCATACTTTGCGAATTACGTAATGACACGATTTAATTCGGAGGCGGGTGCGGTAGTTTCAGATATTTCTCAAGGGATCGTACCACTTGGGGAAGGGGCGATGTTTACAGCTATTATCTTAGGTGCGATAACCGTGTTTGTCATTGATCGAAAGTTCATTAAAGCCAGTATTTTTTCATTAATTGCTGCTATGTTGTCTTTTGTTGGGTTTATGCACGCACCAGAGTTAGCATTTAATGCTGCTTCAGAGTATTTCATGGCTTACTTAATTATTACTGTTTTCTTTATTTATTTTGCTTATAAAGAAGCGAACAATACGGTGGAAATAACGGACAATGAATCAATTAAACAACGAGCAGCTTCTTAAATATTCTTTATCTTTTCGGGTCAACTTTGCATTTAAACCTTGGATTTTACTAACGTTATTGGGTAGTATATAATGAAATGTCAAAGAATAAGAAAAGATAGGTAGTGCTTATGGCGAAACGAAAAAACAACTCACAAAGAAAGCCAAATAAAAATCGTAAGCGACATGGTGAGAATAATAAACCTCATCATTCAGTCCGTAAGAATCAAGTTAACCCCCATGGTTCTAAAAAAGGTCAAAAGACAGTAACAGCTGAAGTGACTTGTAAAGGTTTCACGAGTAATGGTCAGGGTCTTGTCGATTGGGAAGGTAAGGAAATTGAAGTGCCGTATTTATTACCTGGTGAAACGGCAGAAGTTGCTGTAACGACAAATGGTAAGTTTATTAATACAAAGGTGAAGCGGGTCATCAAGCCATCAGAAGACCGAGTTAAGCCACCTTGCAGGTATTATTTTAAGTGTGGGGGATGTCAGATTCAGCATATGAGTAATGAGGCACAAGGTCGTTTTAAACAACAAACGATTAATCAGTTGATGAAGCCATTCGTTAAGCCAGAGAAGGTCTTAACAATGGACCATCCATATGATTATCGAAACAAGAACCATACGACGTACGGCCTTAATAAGGATCGCCAAATCATAGGTGGTCTTTATGCACAAAACACTCACCGAATTTTCGATATGGAAAAGTGTTTAATTCATGATCCGAAAGCAGATGAAATTAACCAAACGATTAAGGGCATGATGAAGTCATTTAAAATGCAACCATATAATGAAGACACAAGACAAGGATTCCTGAGGCACGTGCTTATTAAAGTCGGTAAAATTAGTGGAGAGATTATGGTCGTGTTGGTTGCTGCTTCACCGATATTTAAAGGTAAGAACAACTTTGTTAAAGCCTTAAGGAAAGAACACCCTGAAATTTCAACGATTCTTTTAAATGTGAATGATAGAGACACAAGCATAGTTCTCGGTGGTCAAGAGAAAGTGCTGTTTGGAAAAGGAACGATTACAGACACTTTATGTGGTATGAAGTTCGAGATCTCACCTAAATCATTCTATCAAATCAACCCAGTTCAGACTGAAAAATTGTACGGAAGAGCGATTGAAATGGCTGAATTGACTGGCCAAGATACCGTCATTGACGCATACTGTGGAATTGGTACTATTGGGCTTGTCGCAAGTCAAAAAGCAGGAAAAGTAATCGGAGTTGAACTGAACAACGATGCAGTCCGTGACGCAATTCGCAACTCAAAACGTAACGGTGTCAATAACGCTAGGTTTTATCAAGGTGATGCTGGTGAGTTTATGGTGCAGATGGCTAATCGTAATGAGAAAGCCGATGTCGTCATTCTAGATCCACCTCGAAGCGGGAGTGATGAAGCATTCTTATCTAGCGTTGTTAAACTTAAGCCGAAGCGCGTTGTATATGTATCCTGCAATCCAGAAACACAAGCGCGTGATATGAAGTACTTAGTGAAGAATGGCTATGACGTTGAAGAAATCCAACCAGTTGATATGTTTCCTCAAACTTATCATGTCGAGTCAGTTGCGAAGTTGGTTAGGAAATTTGTAAACCGATAAAAAACATTTGAATCGATAATAAAGTTTTGTAAAAACAGTGTTTTTTAGGTAAAAAAGTTTTGAATAGAGAGAGAAGAAAAAGTGGGAAATCCTTTTAGATCAGGGGTTTCCCATGGTTTTTGTACAAGATGTAACCCAACAATAAAGTTGTAACATTCATAAAAAAGTCATAACAAATCAGGCATTTTGTGAGAATAAAGTTTGAACAGACGCTTGAGAATTGTGAGGGAAAACGTTGATACCCTGCATTTCTCAGGCGTTTTTTTGATACGAGTTTATTTTATGTGTGAATAAAGTCATGACAAAATTTTTGAAACAAAATCGGTAAAAATCGGGGTTTGTGTTACGACTTTATTGTGAAAGGCGACGGTCGGAAAAGGCTTGAAAGGGTGAAAAGTGTTACGAGTTTGTTGTAAATGCACACAAGAGTTTTTTAACGTTGGTAAAAATGTTTTGAATAAATTTGAGTAAAAAAAGTGAGGAAATCGGGGTTCGCGTTCAAGACTTTATTCCCAAGCGGACGGTGGAATGCGGGTTGAAGGGATGAAAAAATTCAAAAGTTTTTTTGTGGTGTACAGAAATTGTAACTCAACAATAAAGTTTCAACATTCATAAAAAAGTCATAACAAATCAGGCATTTTGTGAGAATAAAGTTTGAATAGACGCTTGAGAATTGTAAGGGAAAACGTTGATTCCCTGCATTTATCAGGCGTTTTTAGTATTAATTTGTTGTCTGATTAGATGTATATGATACCTTTGATCTGTATTTTATTGCTCAACACTCAATAAGGAATTAGTTGAGTACATAGATTTTGGACCATTTTTGTATTTTGGTACGTGAATTTTCGACCATTTTAATAGTAAATGACTACTTTGCAGTTCGGACGGCTGATGTAGAAGGTAGCTCGTTCATTATTATTGATTTAGATCATTTTATGAGTGAAAAGCAGTTCTATGAAATTACTGGTAATTTGCCGAAAAAACTGTGGCTTTCCAAACGGCAAGAGCCGTTAACTATACTTAAAAGTGAGTAATCTTTATTAGAAATTGAAATGTAAGGGGGGTTAGGGTGAGTGATTTTGGGAAAGGTGTAGCTTCTTTTGAAAGAGTTGTTCAACTAAGCCCAAACATTATTAAAATGGACAGGTATTTTGCACAAAACTTGCAATCTGCCACCTCTGTACAGAAGATAGAGATGCTTAAGAGTATGGTCACCTATTGCAACAGTAGTAATATCCAAATTATATTAGAGGGAATAGAGCAACCAAAAGAATTAGATGCTGCAAAAAACACAGGGGTTACACACACGGACAAGGGTTTCTGCTAAGTGGTAGTGGGCTATAAAATTTTATCCCACTATTTTGTTGTTTATATTTTATTTATATGATTGTGTAAACGATAAGTAAGATTAAATGTTAAAATTTTACATTTAAGAATATTAAAAGAGGACCAGACGCATCCAGTCCCCTTAAGTGTATGCCGAAGCAATACACCGCTATTAATTATATTTTATAATACTATACTTTCAATTATTCGTAAAGTGTGACTAAATAAAACTTTTTAGAAGTTTTGTTTTATTTCTAAAGTCTGAACCCATAATGGACGTATGTATTGGCGCATGGATAGAATTTCTTAATTTTTCTGATTCATCATTAAAAATGCGTACGATTTTCTTTAACTCTGTTTTTGAAACGCCAAGCTTTTTTAATAAGAAGATAACGATGATAAAGTAATCAACAATGTGCTCAAACGTTATGTTAGATTGATTTGTTTCATTCTGTAAATACTCTTTTAATCTTGCTGGAGGATTAGCCTTCTTAAATCTGCAATCGAAAACAACTGAGTTGTGAGCTACAGCATTACGTAAGTCCTTAATTAGGAAAATGATATCCTCTATTATTCTTCCATTTTGATTGTGTGATGTGGAATGAATGTTTAAATCTTTAGCAATCTTAATCCTTGTATCTTGGTTTGAACATTGTAGAAAAAAACCAAACTCCCCCATGTTTATAACTTCAAATATAGCCCATAGCGGAATAGGTTTATTACTATGGAAGAAGTGTTGAATGACTGCTTTTTGCTCAGAATAATTATAGCTAATAGCTTGATTAATTTTATTTCGTAGTTCAAGTCTTTTTTTCATTTTTTCACGGTATTTACTATTTCCTGTGTTTTCTTTTTTATAATCATTCAGGAGATTTGAAAAAACATTATCAAAATCTACTGGACCGATGCTTATTAGGGTATCCAATGTATAGTTTTTTAAAGCTGTTTCTATAAACATGAGTCTTGGATAAAGAATTGCTTTTAAATTCGCGTCAAACTCATATACTGCAACTACTTCATTAAAATCAGTGTAAGGAATCTGGTTTTGAGAACTGCGAATAAACCTATACCCCTTGTAACCATGGTAATAACCCATGTTTAGAAGTTCTCTTTTATGCTTGCTACCACTTATATCTATGTTATGTTCATCTCTTAGGTGTCTCATTAGTCCATTAATAGTTTTCCCTCTTACCAAAGCAGATCCTCCTAATCGTAGAATTATATATAATTATACAGGAATGGATAGTTTATGTCTCGCAGCTTATAATGGTTAAGTGGTTTAGCCTGTTAGAGTTGGCTCAACTTATGATGATTAATTAACAATAAAATTATACACAAACTTCTTCAACCGTATTTTATGATTTAATATAATTTAGAATATTTTAACATCTAACGCAATTCATATGGTAAAATAGTTGGAAATTAAATTAAAAGGAAGTGTATATTATGGCATTATTTAATGCAAAGGACTTAAAAAGGCGTGCTAATAATGAGTTGAATAAAAGTATATATTCTAAAAGTGCTTCTACAATACTGAATGAAAGTTATCAGAACTTCAATTACGTTGAGGCCTATGATATTTTTTTATCTCATAGTTATCAGGATGCAGAAATAATTCTTGGGCTTAAGAATACTCTTGAAGATCTGGGTTATAAAGTGTATGTTGATTGGATAATAGATAGAGACCTTAGCAGAGATAATGTTAACACATCTACGGCAAGTAGGTTGCGAAAGAGAATGAGGTCTTGTAAATGTCTAATTTATGCAACATCTAATAACTCTAATAAATCAAAATGGATGCCATGGGAATTGGGGTATTTTGATGGATGGAAAGGGAAAGTGTCGATATTACCGATAAATGAAGAGAGTGTAAATAAAGAAACTTTCGACGGACAAGAATACTTAGGGTTATACAGTTATGTTGTAAAAGGTTATTTTGATGATTTATATATAAAAGATTTAAATGGCAAAAGAAAGAGTTTTAGGGAATGGTTGAGAGAATGAGAGGTGAGGGTACAAATGACTTTTAATTCAGATATAAATAAGTTCATTGATGAGTATGTTAATGCACTTAAAGAAGGGAGTGCTGCAATATTTGCGGGTGCAGGTCTATCCATGCCATCAGGGGCAGTAGATTGGAAAAGCCTTTTAAAAGAACCTGCGAGGACATTGGGTTTAGATGTCGAAAAAGAAAGTGATTTAGTAGGAATTGCACAGTATATCTACAATGATACAGGAACAAAAACCCGACTGTCGGAGTTGATAAAAGACAACTTTGGAGAGTTGGAGAGGTTGAATGACAACCACTATATATTGTCGAAATTACCTATAAAAACTTACTGGACTACAAATTATGATAGGTTAATTGAACAATCCCTAAAGAGAGCAGGAAAGAGGGCGGATGTAAAAAAACGTGTAACAGATCTATCCATGATTGAAGCCAAGAGGGATGCAATTGTTTATAAGATGCATGGTGATGTTGACGTAGCAAATGAGGCCGTTTTAACTAAAGATGATTATGAGTTGTATGAAACAAAGAACGAAATGTTTACCGTTGCATTAAAAGGTGACTTAATTTCAAAAACATTTGCGTTTGTAGGTTTTAGTTTTGAAGACCCGAATTTGGAACACATTCTAAGTAAGGTCAGAGTTCTTATGGATGGACACACAAGACAACACTATTGCTTCATAAAAAGAGTGAAAGAATGTGACTACGGTGAGTGTGCGGAAGAGAAAGAAAGATACAGATATGAAAAAATACGCCAAGAGTTAAAGTGTGCTGACCTGAAACGCTATTCTATTAAACCTCTCATCATTGAAGAGTATGAAGAAATAATGAAAATATTTGAAGAGATAACTATTAGATATACCAGAAACCATGCCTTTATATCAGGAAGTGCCCATGAGTTTGATGAATTTGAAGTTGAGGGGGTAGATCCAGAGGAATTTATTCATACATTAAGCAAGTCACTTCATCAAGAAGATTTAGTCTTGGCAACAGGGTTTGGAGAACGTGTTGGAAGCGGAGTTATAAATGGGGTATTAGAAGGAATGTCAGAAAGAAAGACAAGAAACCTTAATGAACACATAATAATGAGACCCTTTCCGCAATTTTCCTCACTCAATAAAAGTAAAGAGGACCTATGGACGGAATATAGGCATGATTTATTAAGTGAATGTGGAATTGGCATATTTATATTCGGCAATAAAGAGTCAAGTGAATTCAATAAGAATGAAATTGTATATTCAGATGGATTGGAAGAAGAATTTGATATTGCTCTTGATCAATCTGTAAAGGTTGTTCCGGTTGGAGTGACAGGTTATGCAAGTAGAGACTTGTGGGAAAGGGTGGTTTATGACTTTGATACTTATTATCCAGAGTTTCCAGAGTTGAGAGAGAAGTTTATGCAACTGGGAGAGGATGGAATTAACTATAAAACTTTAATAGATACTGTATTGGATATTGTTAGAGAGATAAGACGTTCGAAATAAGTGAGAGGGTGAATTTGTATGGCGAAGCGGGTGTTCTTCAGTTTTCACTATCAAGATGTTATTGATTTTAGAGCAAATGTGGTCAGGAATCATTGGTTTACAAAACCGGGTAGGGAAGATGCTGGTTTTTTTGATGCTTCACTTTGGGAGGATGCAAAAAAACAGGGTGACCCTTCAATTAAGCGATTGATTAATGACGGTATTCAAAATACTTCTGCAACCGTTGTTTTAGTTGGGTCTCAAACATATAATCGCAGGTGGGTTCGTTATGAAATTATTAAGAGCTTGCAGAAAGGGAACCGACTAATCGCTATTCACATTAATAGTATAAAAGGGAGGGATGGATGCGTTAAGGTTAGTGGCCCAAATCCTTTTGAATACTTAGGTGTTCGGTATAGTGATAATGGTAATAGATTGGAATTATACGAATATCGAAATGGTCGATGGATTAGCTACCGAGATTTAAGTTCTTACGAATTAATAAGAAAAGCACCTGTGGAAATGAGAGGAAGATTTCATAAAATATCAGATTCATATTCTATTTATGATTGGGTGAGAAGTGATGGCTACAATAGGTTTTCTGAATGGGTATCATAAGTGACATTACCTATTTCGATATACATAGGGTGCACCGATTTAAAAAGTCAAAACCATGACGGCAAAGGAACATGCGCAGGTTTTGGTCTTCAAGGAACAATCATTGCAGCGGATAAGAATATGTAAAAGTGGATTTAAGTTCAAAGTAAACTTTGTAATTTGCAAGGGTGTAAAATGTATATGTTTAAGTTAAAAAAAGCGTACAGTCTATCGAGATTAAGTGATTTCTCATTAGTAGAGTTTATTGGATTTTATATATTGCTGTTAGGTGGGCTTCTACTTATTCAATTTGAAAATGGAGTTCAGTTACTAATTAATATAACTTTATTGTTATTAAATTTAATTTCCATAGTTTATTACTCTAAAAATGGAAAAATTAAAGAAAAAGTTCGAATAAATATTAGATTTTACCACTATATAACCTTTATTTTTTATACATATACCTTGGTTTTGTTTTTATTTCCAGCTCCATTAGAGAAGGTATTGTTTTTTCTTTATGCCCTTGTAATATTGGGAATGGTTTATATATTGTCAATTTTATATTCATTACAATATTTAGTTGAAGTTTTTTATTATTGGATAGTAAAAATTAAATTTCCGCATGAGGAAACCATTTATGAACAAAGACCTTCCTCAAAAAGGCTATCAAAGTTCATGAGTTTGAATCAACAAGTTACATTGACAAATATAAACATTTTAAAGCTCTTATTCTTCGTAACAATTACATTGCTATTTATATTTTTAGGAGTGCTTGAATTAGAAGTAGATTACTCTGAGGACAAATTTTATGAGTTTTTAACAAAAAATTTTTATTGGCTAAATATAACACATATTGTACCTTTAGTTTCAATCTATTTAGCTGTAATTTCAATTTTGAATCCAATTGAACGTGAAATTTATAAGAAAGCTAACGGAAAATATGAGGCTTGGGTGAACCATACATTTAGTAATTGACCAAGCCAATAATTACAGTGGGCTTTTGTTAAAGATTTAATTAAATGAATTGATTGAAAATGAATACACGGTGATTGGGGGAAGGGGTAAAACAGGCAATGCAGGTATCGAAGTTATGTAAGTCAGAGATGTTATACAATGGATTTTTATACCTAACCCTCTTTCCCTTAACCCTATCACCCTTTTATTTACTATGTAACCCAACAATAAAGTTGTAACATTCATAAAAAAGTCATAACAAATCAGGCATTTTGTGAGAATAAAGTTTGAACAGACGCTTGAGAATTGTGAGGGAAAACGTTGATTCCTTGCATTTCTCAGGCGTTTTTTTGATACGAGTTTATTTTATGTGTGAATAAAGTCATGACAAAATTTTTGAAACAAAATCGGTAAAAATCGGGGTTTGTGTTACGACTTTATTGTGAAAGGCGACGGTCGGAAAAGGCTTGAAGGGGTGAAAAGTGTTATGAGTTTATTGTTAATGCACAAAATTGTAACCCAACAATAAAGTTTCAACATTCATAAAAAAGTCATAACAAATCAGGCATTTTATCACCCCCTTAATGTAACTGAAGACCTAGATTATTAATCAATTCACTCTAGTAAAGAGGTATTAGTTGATTTTTGTATGGGGGATTATTAAACTATTCTTATACAAAGAGAAAAAGCAAGGGAGAGAAATAGTATGGCAGAAAAAGGTGGATATAATTTTAGTATTGATCAAGGATCGAAGACAGTGAATTTAGAAGTTAATGGGCAGTATGACCCAGAAAAACAAGCTCAGTTTGTTCAAGATTACAACAATATTATTAAGCAAGTTAATCCTGTAGAATATACGCTTTTTGCAGATTGTTCAAGTATGGGAGTAACTTCACAAGAGTATATTGATCGATTGGGAGGTGCTCTAGGTTTATATAAAGAATCCGGATTTTCTAAAGTGGTTATGGATGTGGGTAACCAGCCGGTTGTTAAGATGCAACTAAGCCGTGTTGCTAAGCAAGTAGGATTAGAATTAGAGTATAAATAAATTTAAAACAAAACCATTAAAGGCTATAACTTTCATTGTTGTAAAGTTATAGCCCTTTTCATAGTTACAATTTTAATCTATAAAATCTACTAAATACAGAAAGAAATCAACAAGGAGATCTATTTTATGAATAATGTTAGAATTCGTTCGGTTGAGGTGTACCACCCTGAGCAACAAGTTACTGTAGAAGAATTAAGTAGTCATTTTAAGAAGAAAGGAAAAGATGTCACTCATTTTCTTACTGATATATTAGGGCGAAACGACAAGTATGTTATTAACCGCAATGAAGAAAATAGTTTAACGATGGGAATTGAAGTTAGTAAAAAGATAATACAAAAAGAAAAGATAACCGGAAAAGACATAGATATGGTCATCTTTGCATCCCAAACGCCTGAACAGTTATTCCCATCCAATGCTCTTTATATTCATCAGACTATTGGAGGCCATCATAAGAGCTTATCTATGGATATGAATGCGAATTGTGCTGGAATGTTAGTTGCAATCGAGCATGCTTCTGTATTTCGCAACCCAAAATTGACCCAAATCGCAACTTAATTTTGACCCAAAGTTTGATCACTTTGTTT